>JBDKHX010000107.1:0-5608 GCA_039797415.1 Pseudomonadota bacterium
GGCACGGTGGTGGCCTGGTTTGGTGGTGGCATGGACCTGACGCCGTACTACGGCTTTGAAGAGGATGCGCGCCACTTCCACCAAGTCTGCAAAGACGCGTTGACCCCTTTTGGTGACGACAAACACCCCCGCTTCAAAAAGTGGTGCGATGAGTACTTCTTCCTCAAGCATCGCAACGAGGCGCGCGGCGTGGGCGGCATTTTTTATGATGACCTGTCCGAGCTGGGGTTTGAGGGCGGTTTGGGGCTGACTCAGTCGGTGGGCGATGCGTTCATCAACGCCTACCTGCCCATCCTGCAACGCCGCAAAGCCACCCCCTACACCCAGCACGAGCGTGACTTCCAGGCCTTCCGCCGTGGTCGTTATGTCGAGTTCAACCTCGTGTGGGACCGTGGCACCTTGTTTGGTCTGCAATCGGGTGGTCGCACCGAAAGCATCCTGATGTCGATGCCACCCATCGTCACCTGGCGCTACAACTGGCAACCTGAAGCAGGTACGCCTGAGGCGCGCCTGTATACCGACTTCCTGCCCCCACGTGACTGGGTCTGATTCGCTCTCCACGCTGCGCCCACGCCGTATCGGCATCATGGGTGGCAGCTTTGATCCGGTCCACACGGGGCATGTTGCTTTGGCCACTTGCGCTTTGCAGCAGCTCGATTTGGACGAGGTTCGCTGGGTGCCCGTTGGGCAAGCCTGGCAAAAAAGCCGGGCTTTGACGCCAGCCGCAGATCGAATCGAGATGGTGAAGCTGGCCGTTGCCCATGAGCCACGTTTCGTGGTCGACACCGTGGAGGTCGATCGACAAGGTCCGTCCTATACCCTGGATACCGTTCGGACCTTCCAGGATCGGGCCGGGAGCGAGTCGATTGACTGGTATCTGATCATCGGGCTGGACCAATATCGCAACTTGACGACCTGGCATGGCTGGCAAGAATTGCTGGAAAGGGTGCACCTGGCGGTGGCCTGTCGCGACAGCGACGCGCTGCCAGATTTGACCCTCGGTACAGCATTTGCCCTAGCCATGCCCCCCATTTCTGTGTCCTCAACTGAGATTCGTCAGCAATTGTTGGCGGGTGAGGACCCAAAATCGCTGGTGCCCACCATGGTGTCCGACGCCGTGGCGCGCTATATTGCCCATCATCAACTCTACGCCGACAGGCACACCCCACTGCATGGACATCCGTAAACTGCAACGCGTCATCGTCGATGGCCTCGAAGACGTCAAAGCCCAAGACATCGTGGTGTTCAACACCGAACACCTGTCACCGCTGTTCGAGCGCGTGATCATTGCCTCGGGTACGTCCAACCGGCAGACCAAGGCTCTGGCCTCCAGCGTGCGCAAAGCCGTCAAGGAAGAAGGCTTCCAGGTGATGCGTACCGAGGGTGAAGACAACGGTGAGTGGATCATCGTTGACTGTGCCGCCGCTGTGGTCCACATCATGCAACCCGCCATCCGCCAGTACTACCAACTGGAAGAGATCTGGGGTGACAAGCCTGTCGCGATCAAGCTCAAGGCAGCCAAGACCTCCCTGGTCAAGGCCTCTGAGCCTGAAGAAGACGAAGCACCTGTCAAGCCCAAGAAGGCTTCTGGCAAGGTGACGGCAGCCAAGAAGGCCGCCACTACAGCTCCAACTAAGGCACCAACCAAGAAGGTTGCTGCTAAAAAGGTTGTCGCCAAGAAGGCCGTGGCCGTCAAGAAGTCCGCGTCGACCAAGGCTGCTGCACCGAAGGCTGCACCCGCCAAGGCACCTGTGGTCAAGAAGATTGCTGCCAAGAAGGCTGCCACCAAGACTGTGGCCGTGAAAAAGGTTGCTGCCAAGAAGGTTGCGGCTAAAAAGGCCCCAGCGACCGTCAAAAAGGTCGTGGTGAACGCGCCGGTCAAGAAGAAGGCGCCAGCGGCCAAGAAGGTCGCCGTCAAGCGCGTGGCAGCCAAAAAGGCGCCTGCTCGCAAGACAGCGCGTTGATTCCGGGTTGACGGCATGAAGTTGACCGTTGTGACCATCGGTCATCGATTGCCTGGTTGGGCGGATGAAGCGTGTGAGGACTACCTCAAGCGCTTCCCGCCCGATTGGAAAGTCGAAGTCAAAGCCCTCAAGGCTGAACCCCGAGAAGGCAAGCCCGTTGCCGCCATCATGCAGTCAGAGGCCGCCCGCATTGAGGCGGCCATTGACCGTGGTGTCCGCCGTGTCATCCTCGATGAGCGCGGCACCCGTCTGACCAGCGTGCAATTGGCAGAACGCTCAGAGGCCTGGTTGAACGATGGCCGAGATGTGGTGCTGATCATTGGCGGTGCCGATGGTATCGATCCAGCCTTGAAGCAGACCGCAGATGAGGCCATTCGTCTGTCTGACATGACCTTGCCGCACGCTTTGGCTCGGGTCTTGTTGCTGGAGCAGCTCTATCGCGCTTGGTCTTTGCGCAACAACCACCCCTATCACCGTGCCTGATACCGACGCCAAGCCTTTCATCTATCTGGCCTCTCAAAGCCCAAGGCGCCGGCAATTGCTGGACCAGTTGGGTGTGGCGCATCGCTTGCTGTTGCCCCAAGACCATGAGGATGCCGAGGCCCTGGAGGCAGAACGCCCAGGCGAGTCACCCGAAGACTATGTGCTGCGCGTGACGCAAGCCAAATGGCAGGCCGCCGTACCTCGGCTGGCGCGTTATCGCCAACGCGATGTGGGCATGCCGGCCGCACCCATTTTGTGTGCCGATACCACCGTGGCATTGGGCAACACGATCTTGGGCAAGCCCCGTGATGCCGATCACGCCGTTGAGATCCTGTCGGCCTTGTCCGGTCAGGCTCATCGCGTGTTGACCGCAGTGGTGGTCGATGGCCACGCACTGGTCAGCACCTCGCATGTGGTGTGGCGGACCCTGTCCGCCGACGAAATCCAGCGCTATGTAGCCAGCGGCGAGCCCATGGGCAAGGCTGGGGCTTATGCCATACAAAGCCGTGCTGCGGCGTGGACCATCCGGATGGATGGCAGCTACAGCGGCATCATGGGTTTGCCACTTTACGAAACAGCTGAATTGCTGCGCCCGCTAGGCTGGCAGTTCTGATCAAACCCATCACCGGCCACCGTATGACCCACCCAAGCTCCGGCAAGACTGTGTTGTTGCTGGGCTCAACCGGGCTGGTTGGAAGCCATTGTTTGCAGCGCTTGGCTGATGCGCCAGCGGTGGGGCATGTGCGTGCCTTGGTGCGTCAGCCCCAACGCAAACGCCATGACAAGGTCGAGGTCTGTGTGGCGGACTTCAACCGCCTGGAGCAGCATGTGGACTGGTTCAAGGTCGATGCCGTGGTCTGCGCCTTGGGCACCACCATTGCAAAGGCCGGATCTGAAGCGGCTTTCAGACAAGTCGACTTTGACTATCCCTTGCAAGTCGCCCAGTTGGCCAAGTCCAGCGGTGCCAAGCACTTTGTCCTGGTCAGTGCACTGGGGGCAGATGCGCGATCGACCGTGTTTTACAACCGTGTCAAGGGCGAGCTCGAAGAGGCCTTGGCGGCATTGGGATTTGAATCCCTCACCTTGGTCAGGCCCTCCTTGTTGATGGGTGCGCGTCAGGAGTTTCGGCTGGGCGAGCGGTTGGCGTTGGTGGCCACCCGTTTGCTTCGCCCATTGATCCCCGCTGCCTGGCGCCCTGTCCATGCGGATCAGGTTGCCGCAGCCCTGGTTCACGCTGTTTTGCAGCCCCAAACAGGGCAAACCGTGATGGCTAACCCGCAGTTGTTGCAGATGACTTGATCTTGGTGCGCCCAATGCCTGCTCAATCGGGTACAACATGGGTCTGCACGCACTGAAACGACTCAAGCTCTCACATGCCAAGTACGCAAGACATTCTGGTTAACTGGACACCTCAAGAAACACGGGTGGCCATCATTGAAGGCGGGGCGGTGCAAGAGCTGCACGTCGAGCGGACTTTGGAGCGTGGCTTGGTCGGCAACATCTACGCAGGCAAAGTTGTGCGCGTGCTGCCAGGCATGCAGTCGGCCTTCATCGACATTGGCATGGAACGCGCCGCCTTCCTGCACGTGGCAGACCTGCACCGCGAAGACCCCACAGCCAAGCCGCAAGGCCGATCGGCCGAAGGGCAGGTGCCCATTGAAAAACGTGTCCACGAAGGTCAGACCCTGATGGTTCAGGTGATCAAAGACCCGATTGGTACCAAAGGCGCGCGTCTGTCCACACAAATCAGCGTGGCCGGCCGCCTGCTGGTGTTCCTGCCTCAAGACGAACACCTGGGCATCTCTCAAAAAATCGGATCGGCTGAATTACGCGAGCAACTGCGTGAACGCATGTTGCGTCTGATTGGCGAGGCCGATACCCGCGAGGGGCGCACCCGCTCTGGCGGTTTCATCCTTCGCACCAATGCCGAAGATGCCACGGACGACGAACTGGCCTCTGACATTGCCTACCTGCGCAAAACCTGGGCCACCGTCCGCGATCTGGGTTTGAAGTCTGCGCCAGGCACCTTGCTGTATCAAGAGCTCAATTTGGCTCAGCGCGTCTTGCGGGATCTGGTCAACGAATCGACCAACACGATCCGCATCGACTCCCTGATGCAGTTCGACATTCTGAAAGCTTTTGGCGCCGAGTTCACGCCGTCTGCGGTCGACAAATTGGCCCATTACAAGGGCGAGCGCCCCATCTTCGACCTCTACAACATCGATGGTGAAATTGAAAAGGCGCTGGCTCGCCGTGTGGACCTCAAGTCAGGTGGCTATCTGATCGTGGATCAGACCGAAGCGCTCACCACCGTTGACGTCAACACGGGTGGCTACGTGGGGGCTCGCAATTTTGACGACACCATTTTCAAGACCAACCTGGAGGCCGCGCAAGCCATTGCTCGCCAACTGCGCTTGCGCAACCTGGGTGGCATCGTCATCATCGACTTCATCGACATGCTGCGTGAAGACCACCGCGACAGCGTCTTGGCTGAGTTCCGCAAGCAACTGGCCAAAGACCGCACCAAGGTCACCGTGAGCGGGTTCTCGGCCCTGGGCCTGGTGGAAATGACGCGCAAACGCACGCGCGAGTCGCTGGCGCACATGCTCTGCCAACCCTGTCCGACTTGCTCGGGCAAGGGGCAAGTCAAAACCGCTCGCACCGTTTGCTACGACATCCTGCGTGAAATCTTGCGGGAGGCTCGTCAATTCAACCCTCGTGAATTCCGCGTTGTGGCCAATGCCACGGTGGTGGAAATGCTGCTCGACGAGGAAAGTCCGCATTTGGCCGGTTTGAGCGACTTCATCGGCAAACCGGTGTCTTTGCAGGCAGAACCGTCCATGTCGCCGGAACAATACGACATCGTCCTGCTCTAAGAGACAATTTACATAACTTGACCTGTTTCCTTCAGAACCCTGAAGGAACGGGGCAAAACTTGTCTCCAAGAGACGGCACAATGTCGCCTGTTTCAAAAATTCACGTTTGTCCTCGCTGATGTCCTTACTTTCCCGTTTCTCGACGCGTCGTGCCTGGTTGGCCGCTGCTGCATTGGCGTTGTTGCCCGCGTCGCAGGCTTGGGCCCAGTTTCGGGTTGAAATCTCGGGCGTGGGCGCCACTCAGGTGCCCGTGGCCATCGCCAAGTTCAAGGCAGAAGGCATGGC
>JBDKHX010000108.1:0-5604 GCA_039797415.1 Pseudomonadota bacterium
GCTGATCCGAGGCGACGTCGATGCCATCACCGGCTTTTCATTCACCTCGCAATTGAACCTGGAAGCTCGCGGCGCCAAACCGCAGGACATCGTGATGCAGGCATTTCCAGGCCTTGCTGACGCAAGGTGCTCAGCACTTGCCACCCGTTGAGGCCTGGCAGCATGACGTCCAGGATCACCAGATCGTGCGCACCGTGTTTGGCGAGGTGAATCCCGTCGGGGCCGTTGGTCGCCAGATCGACAACAAACCCTGCTTCGCTGAGCCCTTGGCGCAGGTATTCCCCGGTCTTTGGTTCGTCTTCTACGATCAAGATGCGCACGGTGATCTCCAGTTCCTGCCAGCGCATGAGTTTGCCGCCATTCTGACGTGCGTTTCACAGATGACAAAACTGTCATCTGTGAAACAGGTTCTCGACAGGCTGACCTGAGCACAATGGCAGCTTGAAATCACAGCTTGCCAAGAGGAAGACATGCTATTGGCCCAATCGTCCTACGTTGTTCGCCCCGCACTGGGTCTGGTGCTGTTAGCCATGGGGGGGCTGACCCAAGCCCAGCAGCCTGCCATTGCTGAGCCAACCATGCTGCATGAATTCAAGGTGACCTACCGATCCCCTATTGGCAGCTACCAGGGCTTTACCGATCCGGTTCTCGTGGCCTGGAAAGAGTCCAACGACTTGGTCGGTCGCCTTGGTGGTTGGCGAGCTTACGCACGAGAGTCGCGTGGCGGTCCCAACATCAAGCCGAGCAGCGAGTCTGAACGCGATGATCCGCACGCAGGTCATGGGGAGAGCCGTCGATGAAAAGGCTGTTCAATCGAGTACCGCTGAGAGCGGGTGTCGCTGCGATCGGTTTGGGTGTTCTCTCTGGTTGTGCGAGCATCGACATTGGTCAATCGGTCAAGCGCATCAACGACGAAACCTCGGGCTTCACTCAGGGGAATCTGTCGCTGGCGACGAACGATTCTGAAAAGACAAGACTCCGCGGACGAGCCCACTCTTTGTTGGAAAAGCCTTTGAGCCAGTCGCAAGCAGTGGAGCTGGCGTTGGTCAATAGCCCTTCCATGCAAGCCCTTCTGGCGCAGAGTTGGGCTGAAGCAGCTCAGACGGCTCAGTCAGGCCGTATCGCCAATCCGGTGTTCAGTTTTGAGCGCTTGCGCGCTGGCGATGAGCTGGAGTTGGGGCGCGCTTTGTCCTTTGGCTTGCTTGATCTCATCTCTCTACCTTGGCGACAGAGTGCTGCCAGCCGACGAATCGAACAAGCACAGGTAAAGCTGGCTGCAGACGTTGTGGACCAAGTGACCTTGGTCCGCCAGGCATGGGTCCGTGCCGTGGCCGCTCAACAGACGCTCAAGTACGCCGAACAAGTCTATGAGGCATCGCAAGCAAGCGCAGAACTGGCGCAGCGTATGCAAGCGGTCGGCAACTTCAACCGTGTTTCGCGCGCCAGGCAGCAGGCCTTCTATGCCGATGCAGCAACCAGGCTGGCCTCTGCAAGCCATCTGAATACGGCGGCCAGAGAGGAGTTGGTGCGTCTGCTTGGTTTGAACGATGCCCAAGTCGATCAGTTGAGGCTTCCAGATCGTCTCCCCGACCTGCCCAAGGAACCAGTGAATCCGAAGGCATTCAGTGCGCAGGCGTCTCAATCCCGACTGGACATTCGCTTGGCCCAGAGTAATTTCGATGCGTATGCCAAGGCTCAGGGTCTTGAACTGGTGAACTCGTTTACCGACATCGAGTTGACCGCGCGCAGGAACACCAAATTTGATAACGCAGCGGGAACAAGTTCCTCTGCCAGAGGTTATGAGTTGGCCTTGCGGCTGCCAATTTTTGACTGGGGTGGTATGCAGCGCGACGCCTTCAATGCGCGAACTTTGGCCGCGGCCAATCAGCTTGAGGCTGTCGTACGCTCAGCAGGCTCCAACCTGCGAGAGAGCTATTCGGCATATCGAGCTGCTCACGACGTCGCCAGGCATTACAGAGACGAAGTTCTGCCTCTGCGCAAGGTCATCTCGGATGAGAACCAGCTTCGCTACAACGGCATGCTCATCGGTGTATTCGAGCTGCTGGCCGACTACCGGGATCAAGTGGAAACGGTTATTGCTGCCATCAATGCTGAACAACAGTTCTGGTTGGCCGACGCCGCGATGCAGGCATCTCTGATCGGGCGCCCCACCAGTACCACCTTGTCCGTCGGCGGCGCAGCTCCCAGCGCCGGTGGCGGCCACTGATAAAAGGAACAAAGATGTCGTCAAGAAGAGATTTTTTCAGAATGGCTGGCATTGCGGGTGGTGCCGTGGCAGCCAGTGCCGTCAGCCGTGTGGCCATGGCCGCATTGCCTGAGCCGGTGATTCAGACCAGTTCGGACACCATGGCTCCTCTCGTTCCTGAAACAGGGCGTTCTTACAACCCTGTGGTGACCTTGAATGGCTGGACTTTGCCTTGGCGGATGAACCAAGGCGTCAAGGAGTTCCATTTGGTTGCCGAGCCAGTGGTGAGAGAGATGGCGCCAGGCTTCAAGGCGCACCTGTGGGGGTACAACGGGCAAAGCCCGGGGCCCACCATTGAGGTGGTTGAAGGCGACCGTGTTCGGCTTTATGTCACCAATCGGTTGCCTGAGCACACGAGCATCCATTGGCATGGACAGCGGCTGCCCAACGGCATGGACGGTGTGGCCGGTTTGAATCAGCCCGCCATTCCCGTTGGGAAAACCTACGTATACGAGTTCGTGGCACGTCGTCCAGGAACGTTCATGTATCACCCCCATGCCGATGAAATGACCCAGATGGCCATGGGCATGATGGGGTTTTGGGTCACGCACCCGAAGAGCAAGAACCCGTTGATCGATGAGGTCAACAGAGACTTCTGCTTCTTGCTCAATGCTTTTGACATCGATCCGGGCAGTTACACCCCCAAGACGATGACCATGCTTGACTTCAATCTGTGGGCGTGGAACAGCCGCATCTTTCCCGGGGTCGACTCGCTCAACGTTCGACTCAACGACAAAGTGCGCATCCGGGTTGGCAATCTCACGATGACGAACCACCCCATCCATTTGCATGGACATGAATTCTTGGTGACAGGCACCGATGGTGGCCCGACGCCGAAGAGCACTCGCTGGTACGAGGTGACCACCGACGTTGCCGTTGGGCAAATGCGGCAGATCGAGTTTTTGGCCGATGAGGAGGGGGACTGGGCTTTTCACTGCCACAAGAGCCATCACACCATGAACGCCATGGGGCATGACGTTCCAAATCTGATTGGTGTGGATCACCGTGGCGTTGCCAAAAAGATCAAGGGCCTTTTGCCTGAGTACATGGTCATGGGCGAGCGTGGGATGGCCGACATGACCGAGATGGAAATGCCGATACCTGACAACACGGTACCCATGATGACTGGCGAAGGGCCTTTTGGCTCGGTCGAGATGGGCGGCATGTTCAGTGTGCTCAAGGTTCGCAAGAACCAAAAGCATGGCGATTACAAGGACCCTGGTTGGTTCAAGCATCCTGCAGGCACCGTGGCACATGAATATACCGGCCCCTTGAGTGAGCCTGCCAGATTCAAGTCTGAAGGTGGGCAATCTATGCCCCGGGCCAAGAAGCCTGACAAGGCTGTCGAGGTGCGAGCCCGCAAGCCGACGTCTCACAGCGATCACTGATTCTCAACCTCTTGATACGGATTTTTCATGATGAACAAACGTCGATTCGCCACCCACTTCATTGCTGCAACTTGCTTGACGCTGTCCGCTTCCGCATTTGCTGGGGGAGACCATGCGCATGACCATGGTGCAGGAACCCAGGCCGCTGAAGAAACCGCCATCGGCAAGCCTGGTCGGGCATCGAAAGTCACCAGAACGATCAAGGTTTCGATGAGCGACAAGATGCGATTTGAACCTGCATCGATTCAAGTCAAGCAGGGCGAAACAGTGCGCTTCGTCGTCAGAAACGCAGGCCAGATCAAGCACGAGATGAACCTGGGGACCGAAAAGGAACTTTTGGAGCATTTGGAGGTGATGAAGAAGTTCCCGAACATGGAGCACGACGAGCCCAACAAGGTGACCATTGCGCCTGGGCAGCAAGGTGAAATCGTCTGGCAGTTCACTAAAGCCGGGACAGTGAATTTCGCATGCTTGGTTCCTGGTCACTACGAGGCGGGCATGAAGGGCAAGGTCCAGGTTTCGAAGAAATGATCATGCGAGACCAATCTGTATCTCCATTGCGCTCTAGGCGCAAAGTGCTGATGGCGGCCTTGTCATTGGCATGTACGCCGACGATTTGGGCGGCCTCAGAGACTGCGGAGCGAACACCAATCAAGGTGTGGAAAGATCCCAACTGCGGATGTTGCAAGCTGTGGGTCTCGCACCTTGAGCACAATGGCTTCGTCGTCACCGTGGTGGATGAGGGCAACAAGGCCGTGCGTGCCACCCTTGGGATGCCGGAGCGGCAGGCATCCTGTCACACGGCTGTGGTGTCCGGCTATGTGATCGAGGGGCACGTCCCTGCGCTCGATATCCGCCGGTTGCTCAAAGACAGGCCACATGCCCTGGGTTTGGCTGTGCCTGGCATGCCTGTCGGATCTCCTGGGATGGATGGGCCTGACTTTGATGGTCACCGCGATCCATACCAGGTGCTGCTGATCCGAAAAGACGGATCGGTTCTGATTTTTAACTCTTATTCATGAGGTCAACAATGAACGCCATTGCTAAATTTTTAGCCGTATCGGCTTGTGCCATCGGCATCGCTTCTCCACTTGCTTCTTTCGCGCAAGCTGCCATGGATCATTCGAAGATGGAGTCCGCGCAGGCTCCCGCAATGACCGACGGCGAGATCAAGAAAATTGATCAGACCAACGGCAAAGTCACCATCAAGCATGGTGACATCAAGCACCTGGACATGCCAGGCATGACCATGGTGTTTACCGCCAAAGACAAGAGCATCTTGTCCAATCTCAAGCCTGGTGATCAGGTGAAATTCATGGTCCTCAGCGAGGGTGGGAAGATGATCGTGACGGAAATAAAAAATGCGCCCTGACGAAAGTGTTGAATCACGTTAGGCGCCAGGCTTGTTGAGTTGGTGTTGACTGTCTTTGCTCGGTGGTGTTTTTCCGAGATCGATTCAATCAGGCTTTGCTTGGGCAATTTATCTGATCGGTTGATTGGTTAGAGGATCGCCCATAGTCCAATTCAGTGCCCACTCTGCTGAAGATGGTGTTTGGCCTGATTTGGGAATGCTTTTTATTTTGGGGCTGTGGTGAAGAGCTATCTTCTTTTTCTTCGGTATGCATTGAAAAACTGGTTATCGAAAGAAAAATTGGTGGACGAGAGCTCAGCGTTTGATGTGTCCCTCACTTCACACGGAGATCGTGTCAACAGGGTTCATTTGGCGATCGAATCTGCGTGCAGCGGAATTAAGCCCAGAAGAGTCATTCTGTTCTTGTCTCGGGAAGATTGGCCGGGGCGATTGCCGAAATCGTTGACGCGTTTGTGTCATCGTGGATTGGAGGTGATAACCTGCTTCGCCGATTCAATCCAAGCCCAAAAGCTGGACAAAACACCGTTCCAGTTTGAACACAAGTTATTGGGCCACCCTGCCCTGGACATCAGCAACCT
>JBDKHX010000109.1:0-5549 GCA_039797415.1 Pseudomonadota bacterium
CGCGACGTTAGGCACGAGCCCCACGATCTGGATCCCCAGCGAATCGTTGCCGCCGCTCCGCCCCATGAACTTCCCCACGGCGTCCTTCCCCAGCTTGAACTTGTCGGCAAACGCGAAATACTCCGTCAACAGACGGTAGGCCACATGCGAGCGCGGATCAAAGTCCAGCAAAGCTTGATCGTCTTCAAACCCGACCAAGCTTGGCTTGAGCCGTTGAGGCAAGCCCAAAGACTCTGTCGACTGCCAAGGGCGATGCTCATGGGTTTGCACCATCACATCCACCACTTTGCGGCACAGGGCCTCACGCAAGACGCTGACTTGCGATGCCTCGCCATCCAGGTACACACGCAGCGCTTGCGGCAAGACCGAGGCCCAAGTGGCCTGCGGAGACAACAAGTCAAGCTTGAGCGACAAAACCGAGGTCACACCTTGCGGCAGGCGCGTCCCATCCGGTGCAGCAATGGCATTGCGGTAGGTGGCCTGCGCCACACGCAGGGGCAACAAGGAAACGGCTTGCGTCGTTTTGAACTTGCACGTCACGCCCTTGATGGGGCGACTGCTGACCAAGGTGCCACGATCAATGGCCGCAGGCTTGGTCAATTGACCTGCCGCTGAACCGAGATCGAACTGAGCAATCGAGCAGGAAGGGAAAGGCCGAAGGTAGTGCGGATACAGCACCTCCAGCAAATTTTCTGTGAAAAGAGGGAAATCGTCGTCGAGACGTTTGTGAACCCGTGCGGCTAGGAGCGCAAAGGATTCGATCATGCGTTCGGCGTGCGGGTCATCGGACACGTCACCCGCCAGCAACAAGCGGCCCGCGATCTTAGGATAGCGTTGAGCAAAAACTGACGAAGCCTGTCTTAGATGCGACAGTTCGCGCTCGTAATGGGGCAACAAATTTTGCATGAATCGAGCCAGTACAAATGGCGCTGCTATCGACCATTCGATACGTGATAGCGCAGGTTATTAGGATGCAGTACCGCATCGAAATTCACGACTTCATTGGCCTCATGAGCAATCAACAACGCCTGAATTGAAAAATGCAAACGCTGCGTTCCGCCTTCGCTCACTGAAACAGAAACAACTGGTTCCTGCAACCTTGGCTCATGGACAAGAAGTGCCTTGCGGATGTCTTCACAAATCTGCGCTCGATCACCTTCTTTTGATAAGCTTAAAGAGACAAAATCCTGCAAGCCAAATGAAAGAACTGATTCTTGCACCAGGGGATAGCCTGTCAGAGCGAATGGCCGAAAGCCACACCGCGTGTTCAGCAGTGACTCAACATCTCTCGCAACGCTGTCTTTGAGTCGCTCGACAGACTGATGAACACGAAGATCCGAGTCGCCTTCCAATAGTTTTTCAAACAAATTCAGGGCGAACACAAAGCATCTCCAAAGGGTAACGACCAAAGGGCCGTTACCCAGGCACATCGATTAACCGAATGTTGCGGTATTCGTGGCCAAGTTCCATGCACCGGTGCCGGTCACTGTGGCGGCGCTACCGTCGAGCTTAGAGGCCATGTACGTCCAGTCAACGGACGAATACTTCAGACCAAAAGTTTCTTTAGGAAAGCCGTCAGCACCGACAGATGGAGAAACAGAAGAAACCAAAACGTTCTTCAGCTTGATCACCAAATACTTAACACGAGCATTGGCAGTATTGTTATTGAAAGTACCTGTTTGACCGTTAGCACGGTAGAAAGTAATTTCAACTTCAGGCGTCACCAGACCCTGAGATGCGGCTTGCCACAGCTTAGGGCTGGCAGAGTCGATATCCTTGACGAAAACCATTTCGTCGTGCTCGCAACGTTCGGCAGTATGACCGCCTGTTGACGAAGACGAAGAGCTCTTTGGCTGACGAATCACATGTGACCAAGAGTCCACCTCAATGGTTGGCTTCGAGTTTTGGCCCGTAGCCGAGTTGCTGCCGTGAACGCTATCACGCACATCACCCTTGATGGCAGAACCCTTAAATTCGATGTAAATATCTTTCACTGGATTTCCTTCCGATTATTTATATAAACGAACGAGATATCAGGCGCCGTTTGGCAGTTCTGCCACCAAGCGCAATGACACTGACAACTCATCCAACTGGAAGTGCGGACGCACGAATGCCACCGCACGATACGTTCCAGGTCGCCCCGGAACCTCCTGCACCTCAACGGATGCTTCGCGGAGGGGGTACTTGGCTTTAGCTTCATGTGAAGCACTATCGTCGGCCAATACGTATTGAGAAATCCAAGAGTTCAAGAAGGTTTCTACATTGCCCGCAGAGGCAAAGCTACCAATCTTGTCGCGCATCATGGACTTCAGGTAATGTGCGATACGACATACCGAGAAGATGTACTGCAACTGCGCAGCCAAAGCAGCATTGGCATTTGCAGCTGGGTTGTCGTACTTCTTGGATTTCTGTACTGACTGCGCACCAAAGAAGGCTGCATAGTCAGTGTTTTTGCAGTGAACCAGTGGCACAAAGCCTAGGTCGCTCAGTTCTTTTTCTCGCCGGTCTGTGATGGCAATTTCGGTTGGACATTTCAATGCCACTTCGCCATCGTCCGTCTTGAAAGTATGGGTTGGCAAGTCCTCAACCAGACCACCACCTTCAACACCACGAATGGCCGCGCACCATCCGTAGTTTTCAAATGCAGACGTCAATCGGGCGCCAAATGCATAGGCAGCATTGACCCACAAATACTTATCGTGATTGGTGCCGTCAACGCTTTCAACGTAGTTGAAACCTTCGGTTGTGTTGCCCTCTTTCGGATCAAATGGCAAACGTCCAAGGAAACGCGGCAATGTCAAAGCAACATAACGCGAATCATCAGATTCACGGAAGGACTTCCACTTGGCATATTCCACGGTATCAAACACCTTGGCCAAGTCACGCGGCTTACCCAAGTCTGTATACGATTCCAAACCCATGATCTCAGCTGATGCAGCAGAGATGAACGGGGCGTGAGCTGCAGCCGCGACGTGAGACATCTGCTCAACGAAGTACATGTCTTCTGCACCACGACCGATTTCATAGTCGCCAATCATGGTGGCAAATGGCGCGCCACCAAAAGTGCCAAACTCTTCTTCGTAGACTTTCTTGAACAAAGCCGATTGGTCAAAATCAATCGCCGTCTTGAAATCCTTAACCAACTCCTTTTTCGAAGCATTGAAGACCTTGATCTTCATTTGCTCGCCTGTAGAAGTTTGTTTGCACAAATATTGCAAGCCCGTCCATGACGACTCCAGCTTCTGGAAAGCTGGCGCATGCATCACTTCGCTCAATTGCGTCGAGATCAACTGATCCAACTCAGCAATACGAGCATCAATCGTGGCCGACAAGTTGTCAGACACGGTCACCGTGCCTTGCATCACTTCCTTGACCAACTCAGTGATCAAGTCTTTAGCACGCGCGTGTTCGGTATCGGTCTTGGCAACCTTGCTTTGCGCAACGATGTCGTCGAGCAAGCTGGCCGATTCAACCAGGGCACCGGTTTGGGGTTGGAGTTGTGCGCTCATGCTGATTACTCCTGGCCTTGTTGGGCTTCAGCGCCCAGTTGCTTCAATTTCTCGGTGTTGCTCAGAACTTCACCCAGGACGTCTTCGAGCTTGTCGTTGCCCGCCAGCTTGTTACGCAGGTCAGACAACTTGGTGCGAGCTTCCAGCAACTTGCGCAGGGGCTCCACTTGCTCAACCACCGATTCAGGACGGAAGTCGTCCATCTTCTTGAATTCGAGGTTCACGGCGAACTCACCGCCGTCTTCGCTCAATTTGTTTTTGACGCGGAAGGTAGCGCGGGGCGCCATACCACCCAGCACTTCATCAAAGTTGTCCATATCAACGTTGACGAACTTGCGGTCCTTCAGCTTAGGCAGGGGCTTGTCAGGGTCTTGCTGACCGGTGAAGTCACCCATCACACCCATCACAAAAGGCAGTTCCTTTTGTTCAACGGCATCGCCAATCTCGACGTCATAAGTCAGCTGCACGCGAGGTGGGCGCACGCGCTCCAAACGTTTTTGAACGCTGTCTTTCTTAGCCATGTTGAGGCTCCTCTCTGATGAACTTGGGTTTACTGCAATGCGCCAAATGGGTTGCTACGGCCGCTGGTGGCAGCGGGTTGTGCAGTTGGCTTGGCTGACGGTGCGGGGGATGCTGCGGCGGCAGGTGTCGAAGGACGGGCTGCACGAGATTTACTTTTGGATGCTGCCTTGTCAGCGTTACCGGCTGCTGTCGGGGGCAACAAAATCGGCTCACCCAAGGCGTCACGGATGATCTTGGCAACGCTCTCTGCTTCACTGCGGGTAGAGCCCTTGACCTCATCCACCTTACGCAATTGATCCAGTGCATCGGCGCTGACGCGCAAGCCGCTGACGGCCAAGATGCTCTGAGCGGTCAAGTCCGTGTTGTCACGTTGAAGCGCCTCTTGCGCTTCAGTGATGGCTTGCCCATACATACGTGCATCAAAATGGATTTGCGCCTTGCGCAACCATGGCAACTTGCTGGCTGGGTCCAGATCTGACGCGGCCTCCAACTCATCAAAGGCCTGGTCTGTTTTGCCTTGAGAGTGAGCCTTATCTGCAGCAGCAACACGCTCTGCCACTTTTTCGGCAAGGGTCGGCGGTTTGTCAGCACCGTTACGCATGCCTGCGCAGGCAACCAAGTTCAAGACGACAAAGGACATCACCGCATAGCTGACGCCGCGGCTCACAAGCTGCAAATTCACTCTCATACTCCCTAACTTCTTTGGTATGTGCCCTGTTGAAACCGGCCTCAAAGCGGCCCTACGTTCAACAGCAGGCGCGATTAAATATCAAAACAGTTGGGGGGTGGATCGTTGAGCAGTGAGCGTTACACACTCTTTCTTCCTGTTGCAAAACAGGCCCCCCTCTTGTGGGGGGAACGACGGTTTTCAGGCCCTCCAAGTCCATAAACTACGGGTGACATTGGGCTTTTTACGCCCATCCAAATAAGAAGTATGCAAACAGGGAAGAAGTTGTTATTGGCCTTTGTGGCAGCTGCTTGCATGGGCGGCTGCTCTACTGCGCCCAAAGCCGAATCAGCAGCAACGCCCGAAACGGAAAAGTCAGCATCCCTGACCGACAAAGTTCTGGAAAAGCTGGGCCTCAAAAAGCCAGAAGCCCCAGAGACGCCCGACAAGCCCGACGTCGACTTGCCCGACCGCCGCATCAAGTGGCGACTGGCAGCCAGCGATGCCTTGAACCTCAATGCCCAGGGGCAACCCGTTGCATTGCTGACGCGCATCTACAAACTCAAAAGTGCAGACGCATTTTTGAAAGCGCCTTATGAAGTCTTCGGGGACAACGCCAAAGAGAAAGAGCTGTTTGGCGAAGACCTGATCGACAGTCGGGATTTGCAGCTGCTACCCGGTCAGCATTACGAAAGAACAGACAAGACACCCCGAGCCGCCAATTTTGTCGGCATCGTTGCTTTATACAGGGCACCCAGCCCCTCGCATTGGCGCTTCGCCTTCAAGGCTGACTGGGCCGAGGCGACTGGCTTGACCCTTGGCTTGCACGCATGCGCCATGCAAGTTCAAAA
>JBDKHX010000110.1:0-5927 GCA_039797415.1 Pseudomonadota bacterium
ATGGCTGCTGTGGGCGGCGCCGTGACGGCAGAAGCGGCGCAAGAGCGCGCTTTGTCTGAAGCAGCCGCCTATGCCTTGCGCATTGACGTGGACGAAGAGGTGCAGCGCCTGAAGGCTCACCTGGATGAAATCGCCCGCCTGCTCAAAAAAGGTGGCGAATGCGGCAAACGACTGGATTTCCTGATTCAGGAATTGCATCGCGAGGCCAACACCTTGGGTTCCAAAGCCGCCGCCTTGGAATTGACCCAAATCTCGGTGGAGATGAAGGTGCTGATCGAGCAGATGCGCGAGCAGGTTCAGAACATTGAATAAAGGCCGATATCGTGTCGAATCAACCCATGGTGTCAGATATGGATTACCCAGGTAATTTGTTCGTCGTCTCGGCGCCCAGTGGCACCGGCAAGTCCAGCTTGGTCAACGCTTTGCTGGAGGTTGAATCCCGCTTGCAGGTGTCGGTGTCTCACACCACCCGTTCGCCACGTGGCCAAGAGCAGCATGGCCGTGAATACTGGTTCACCTCCAAGGAGGAGTTCCAGGCCATGATCGACCGGGGTGACTTTTTTGAGCACGCTGAGGTACATGGCAACCACTACGGCACGTCGCGCCACGCGATCGAAGCCCGTATCAAACATGGCGAAGACATCGTGCTGGAGATCGACTGGCAGGGTGCCTTGCAGATCAAAAAGATCTTCCCCAACGCCATTTTGATCTTCATCCTGCCGCCCAGCTATGAAGAACTGCTGCAACGCCTGAACCGCCGTGGCGAGGACTCGCAAGAGGTGATCGACCTGCGTATGAAGAACGCCAGAATCGAGGTGGCCCAGGCGCAGTTCTTCGATTTTGTGGTGATCAATGCGCTGTTTGAAACAGCTTTGTTCGATTTGAAGTCCATTGTTCACGCACAGCGGTTAAAATACTCTGCTCAACGCCGAAACAAGTCATTCGTGTTTCGTGCTTTGGATTTGGTCTAAGTCATTGTCATCATTGGCTTTTTGATCTGTTTTTGCTCTTGTTGGAGACCTCACATGGCCCGCATCACCGTTGAAGATTGCCTGCAAAAGATCCCGAACCGCTTCCAATTGGTGTTGGCTGCCACCTACCGCGCTCGCATGTTGAGCCAAGGTCACACCCCCAAGATCGAATCGCGCAACAAGCCCAGCGTGACCGCTCTGCGTGAAATCGCCGCCGGTCAAGTTGGCCTGGAAATGCTGCGCAAGGTTCCGACCTGATTTCAGCCTGATCCAAGGTTCAGCGGCCCGCTTTACGCGGGCCGTTCCTATTTGGTTGATTGTTTTTCTATTGATCTTGTGTGCATCAGGCTGCGGGTATCCGCGCTAAAGTAGTTCCATGACCCAGGCCACTGACGCGGCGGCAGCATCGTTTGCCGCACTGACACACAAATTGGATTACATGGACGAGGCGGACATCCGCCGCGTTCGCGACGCCTACCGTTTTGCGGATGAAGCCCATCTGGGGCAATTTCGAGCCAGTGGCGAGCCCTACATCACCCATCCGATTGCGGTTGCAGGGCTGTGTGCCGACTGGAAGCTGGACGCCCAGGCCATCATGGCGGCGCTCATGCACGACGCCATGGAAGACTGCGGCGTCACCAAGCTGGAATTGATCGAACGCTTTGGCGCGCCCACCGCTGAAATCGTTGATGGCCTGACCAAGCTCGACAAACTGCATTTTTCGACCAAAGAAGAGTCTCAGGCCGAGTCTTTCCGCAAAATGCTGCTGGCCATGGCGCGTGATGTTCGCGTCATCTTGATCAAGTTGGCCGATCGTTTGCACAACATGCGCACCATGGATGCCATGGTCCAGCACAAGCGCACTCGCATCGCGCGTGAAACGCTGTACATTTATGTGCCCATTGCGCACCGCTTGGGTCTGAATCAGACCTATCGCGAGCTGCAGGAGTTGTCCTTTCAGTACATCAACCCGTGGCGCCATGCCGTGCTGGCCAAGGCGGTCAAACGCACCCGAGGCAATCGCCGTGATCTGGTTGACCGCATCCGCAAAGAGGTTGAACAGGCCTTTGCCGATGCCGACATGACGGTTGAAGTCTTTGGTCGTGAGAAGACGATTTTTTCGATTTATCACAAGATGATCGAAAAGAACCTGACCTTTGCTCAGGTCAGCGACATCTTCGGTTTCCGCATCGTGTCTCGTGAGTTGCTGGACTGCTACCGCGCCTTAGGCGTTTTGCACCAACTCTACAAACCCCTGCCGGGCCGCTTCAAAGACTACATCGCCATCCCCAAGGCGAACGGTTATCAGTCTTTGCACACCACCTTGGTCAACCCTGTCGGGACGGCGGTGGAGTTTCAAATTCGGTCTCAGGCCATGCATGCGGTGGCAGAGAAGGGCATTGCCGCGCACTGGATGTACAAAACTGCCGAAGGTGCTGACAACGATGCGTCGCCTCAGCAGGCCGCAGTGTGGCTGCAGTCTCTGATCGACATCCAGCACGAAACACGCGACTCGGCCGAGTTCCTTGAGCATTTGAAGATCGACTTGTTCCCTGAGTCGGTTTACGTGTTCACGCCCAAATCACGCATCCTGGCTTTGCCACGGGGCGCCACATCGGTGGACTTTGCCTACGCCATTCACAGTGACGTGGGTGACCGCTGTGTGGCAGCCAAGATCAACGGTGATGCGGCAGCTTTGCGAACTGAATTGCGCAGTGGCGACGTGGTTGAGATCATCACAGCGCCGAGTGCCAAGCCCAATCCGGCGTGGTTGAACTTTGTTCGCACCGGTCGTGCCCGTTCCAAGATCCGGCATTACCTCAAGAACATGGAGGCTGAAGAGTCTCTGGAGTTGGGCGAGAAGCTGCTGAGTCAGGCCTTGCGCGCCGAAGGGCTGACCATGCCCCCAGGCGACGAGGAGAGCGAAGGCGATACCGGTTTGCTCTGGCAGGCTCTGGCGCGTTGGGGTGGCAACCGCACCCGTCATGATCTGATGATCGACATCGGCTTGGGACGCAAGATTGGCACGATGGTGGCCAAACGCTTGGCGCAGCTGATGGCTGAGTCGGGTGAGCGTCCAGACGCCCTGACGTTGACGCTGGGGCGCTTTGCGCATGAGGAATCTCATTCGCATGCCACCGTGGTGATTGATGGCTCCGAGGGGGCCACGGTCCAGCTGGCGTCTTGCTGTAGCCCAGTGCCGGGTGACCCGATTGCGGGTTACCTGGGGCGCGGTGAGGGTTTGGTGGTCCATACCCAGAACTGTGGCGTGGGCAAAAAACTGTTTGAACGTGACAACGAGCGTTGGATCGATGTGGGTTGGGCTGATGAGCCCACACGTCAATTCGAAACCGTTCTGGCCGTGTTGGTGGCCAACGGCAAGGGTGTTTTGGCCCAGGTGGCTGCATCCATCAGCAGCGCTGAAACGGACATCACCCACATCGAAATGGGCAATGAACGTTTGGGCGAGACGGCTGAATTGCGTTTGACCGTGTCGGTGCGCGACACAGACCACCTGTCCGATGTGCTGCGCACCTTGAAGCGCTGCCCCGTTGTCTTGAAGGCCGAGCGCGTCTGTCCTTGATCTGTTGAGCGCAAGTCAATGTTGGGTGGCTTTGACTGGATAAGTCACTTTGATGATCTCCAGTCGTTCAAGCCCACCGGGGGTCATCAACTGCACTTCGTCCCCTTCGCGGGACTTCAACAGCGCACGGGCGATGGGTGAGACCCAGCTGACCTCGCCCTTGAGGTTGTCGACCTCATCAATGCCCTTGATGGTGATGGTGCGCTCTGTGCCTTCCAGGTTCGAGTAGGTCACCGTGGCGCCAAAAAAAACCTGGTCGTTGCCGTGATGCAGGCAAGGGTCAGCCACCTCGGCAATGTCCAAACGCTTGGTCAAGAATCGAATGCGGCGGTCGATTTCACGCAGGCGCTTCTTGCCGTAGATGTAGTCGCCGTTTTCCGATCGGTCGCCGTTGGAGGCTGCCCAATGGACGATTTCAACGATTTTGGGTCGCTCGGCGTCAATCAGATTGATCAACTCCGTCCGCAGGCGGTGGTAGCCCTCGGGCGTGATGTAGTTCTTGGTTCCAGCCGGCAGGGGCGGTAACGACAGGTCGTCGTCATCGTCTCCGCCATCGGACTCTTTGGTAAACGCTTTGCTCATGACGTTAGATTGTGCGCAATTCGCCAGTTGTTCACGTGGGGTTCGACTGGGTGTGGCCTTCAGTTGACACAAAAAGCGCCGATTTCGAAAAAATGAAATTGCCGTTTTCTCTTTTTGGCCCATCCATCATGCGTTGTTCTGGAGGCCTGTCATGTCACAAGTGATTCCGCTGGGGCCCGCTGCCCGCATGCTGACAACCCGCGAGGCCGCGACGCGTTTGGGTGTGTCGCTTCGAACTGTGCAATTGTGGGTCGAGGCTGACATTTTGCCTGCCGCCCGTACGCCAGGTGGGCACCGCCGCATTCCCTACAACGCCGTTGAGGCTTTGGCGCTCAGCACCGGCTTGGGTAGCGAAACGGGTGGCAAAGCCAGCGTCACGAAACGAGAATTGCTGGCATCGGCCAAGAATGAATTGCAAGGCGCTGCGCCATCTGAGGCTGAGCCTCGAGGCCGTGCACTGGATGTGTTGTTGGTTGCCGATGACCAGCAGTGGCAAGACCAGTGTGCTTCTGCCTTGCATGTATTTGGTCCTGCTGTTACTTTGCGGACAGCAGAAACCGGATATTTGGCTTTGCTGCAAATCGGCCAAAAAGCCCCAGACGTATTGATTACCAATCTGGAGTTGCCTGGTTTGGATGGCATCGCCATGTTGCGTACCTTGGAGCGTTGTGAATCAATTGCCAGCCTCAGGGTTTTGGCATTGACGGACCTGACCGATAGTGAATTGATGCGCAAAGGCGGATTGCCTGCCTGCGCTGAAGTGGTGCGTTCTCCGATTTCGGCAGAAGCGATCGCCCTGCGTGTAGGTCGATTTCTTGTCGGACAACGAGTTTCAGGCTGATTTATCAACCGGACCCAACTCCATGGACCAAAAAGTACTCATCATTGAAGATCAGGCCGAAATTCGTCACCTGATCCGAGTCACCTTGTCGGTTGGGCAGTATGAAGTCCACGAAGCAGACAATGGCGTCGCTGGGTTGGCGTTGGCCAAGTCCATCAAACCAGACTTGGTTTTGCTGGATGTGATGATGCCTGGTGAGTTGGGCGGATTTGACGTCTGCGAACGGATCAAAGCCGATCCGGCCTTGAAGGATGTCATGGTCATGATGCTGACGGCTTTGGGTGAGGTGTCAGACATCGATACCGCTCGGGACGTTGGTGCGGATGCCTATTGGGTCAAGCCATTTAGCCCCGCGGAATTACTCGATCAAATCGAGATATTGCTTCCGCCGGTGACGCCCGCGGTTTGAACTTTGTCGCGGCTGCAATCGGGTCGTGTAATATCCCCGCCTCCGTAAGGGGATCGTCGGCGTTGCCTCAATGACATGTGTGAGTGTTTCCGCTAGGTAGCTTTCGCTGATCCCTCTGTACTCTCCCGTTGCCGCTTGACGCGGTTTCTTGCGTTGCCTGGACCATGAAATCATTCACTTTGTCAAAAGTCGCCGGCTTTCAAACGGTGCGAGCCATTTTGGCTCAGCGCAGTATTGATCTGGACGAGTTGCTACAGCGCGCAGGCGTGGATCTGTCTACTGCAAGGCATCACGACTTGGCCTATGTGTGCGACTTGTTTTCTCGCGTGTGGTCTTTGGCTGTCAAAGAGACTGGCGATACCGCCCTGGGTTTGACCAAGCCCTTGCATCCCTTGCATTCGTTTGGCTTGGTCGCTCACTTGTTGATTGCGTCGCCAGATTTGTTGACGGCCATCACCGCCTTGGCACGTGTTTCAGGCATGTTGTCGCCCACGTTTTCCATGGGTGTGAGTCGAGAAAGTGGGATGTGCACGGTCACGA
>JBDKHX010000111.1:0-5539 GCA_039797415.1 Pseudomonadota bacterium
CTGGAGTCCATCGCGTTTCAAAGCGCAGCCTTGCTGCAAGCCATGAGCCGCGATGCCGTGGCCGCAGGCGCCCGGCCCGTGAGTGAATTGCGTGTCGATGGCGGCGCTTGCGTCAACAACTTGCTGATGCAATTCCAAGCCGATTTGTTGGGCATCCCGGTTGTCCGCCCAAAAGTGGTGGAGACCACTGCGCTTGGCGCCGCCTACCTGGCCGGCTTGGCCACCGGCATCTACGCCAACACCCAGGCCATTGCCCGGCTCTGGCAAGCCGAGCGCACGTTCTACCCAACCCTGTCGTCAGATCGCGCGCAGACCTTGATGGCCGAGTGGGAGCATGCCGTCAGGCAAGCCAGCGCACGCTGACACTGAGTTGTGAAGGCTCACTGCCCAAGCGTAACCAGACGCAAGGGCGGGCGAATACACGCCGAACCATGGATTCCCTGGTCTTGACGTTTCGCGCCAATTCTGCAGCTGCACAAACTTGACGCAACTTAACCCCACGTCAACCGCCTACCGTCACACTCAAGGAGTGACAACCATTAATGCACAAGCGAGCATTTAACGCCCTTCAACAAACCCCATCACATCGGGTGTCACACACAGGAGTTGTTAAATGACTTTCGCCGCTTTTTCTCTGCGCTCATTTGCTGTTGCCGCAACTTTCGCAACCGTTGCTGCATCGGCCTCGGCCCTGACATTGCCAACTGAATCGCTGCAAGCCAATTCGGTGCAGGCCTTCTCTGAAAAAGCGCTGAAGCAAAACAAGCTCCTCGGCATCGAAGTAACCCCTCTGGGCAACGCCACCGCCACAGCCACCACTGGCGCTTACAACCTGCCTGTGACCAGCATCTCGGTCAACTCCAGCCTGAAGGTGACCTCGGGTGCTGCAGTCGGTTCGGCTCTGGAAATTTCTCGCCTCAACGACGACTTGGTCAAGGTCGGCATCACGTTGGCCAACTTCAAGATCAACTTCGAAACCCACCAAGTGCTGGCTGACGTCACCCCCTTCGGTGGCGTGACCGTGCCACAACAGGCCGTCTACACCTTCAACGAAGCCACCCCGCTGAACCTGAAATACAAGTTTCCACTGACTATCACTGGCACACAATTGCTGGACAAGCTGTTCCTGACCCCAGCTGGCATCGCCGCTTTGACCAGCGCTCTGGAATTGCCTGAATTCGCACCTGACCTGCTGGTCAAGACCGATTTCGGCACCATCAACATCGATGTGAAGGTTGGCACCCGCAAGGCCGTGTCCACCGAGCCTTACGTTCCAGCAAACTAATAGGGTGAATATGCGTCAACCTATGGATTCCCTTAGGTTGACCTGCCCGCATTTCATCGTGCGCACACCTCTTTTGGCGCACGTTGTTCCCACCTACCCACGTCGCCCCCATGACCGAGGGGGCATCGATGCGCGTTCAACGAATCACCATTGACTCCATCAACACACGCTTGTTTTCACAAGCACTATTAAAAGGAGTCATGTGATGTCGTTCTCTCTGCGTTCGTTCGCTGTTGCCGCCACTTTTGCAACCGTTGCGGCCTCTGCCAGCGCCTTGACCCTGCCAACTGAATCTCTGCAAGCCAATGCAGTGCAAGCCTTCTCTGAAAAGGCTCTGAAGCAAAACAAGCTGCTGGGCATCAATGTGATCCCATTGGGCAACGCCACACCCACCAGCACCCCTGGCGCCTACAACCTGCCAGTGACCAGCATCACCGTCAACTCCAAGCTCAAGGTAGCCTCTGGTGCGTCCGTCGGTTCGGCTTTGGAAATCTCGCGTCTCAATGACGACCTGATCAAAGTCGGCGTGACATTGGCTAACTTCAAGATCAACTTTGAAACGCACCAAGTGCTGGCTGATGTGACCCCCTTCGGCGGCGTCACCATGCCCCAACGTGCGGTCTACACCTTCAACGAAGCCATCCCTCTGACCTTGAAGTACAAGTTCCCACTGACCATCACCGGCACACAATTGCTGGACAAGCTGTTCCTGACGCCTGAAGGCATCGCCGTTCTGACCAGCGCTTTGGAGCTGCCTGAATTCGCCCCTGACCTGCTGGTCAAGACCGACTTCGGCACCATCGGCATCGAAGTCAAGGTTGGCCTGCGCAAGCCCGTGTCCACCCGCCCTTACGTGCCTGCCAACTGATTGGTTCGCAGCTGGCGCATCTGCGCCATGAGTCCGGCAGATTCCAGGGCGTAGAAGTCCTCGGTCCTGCCGGACTTTTTCTTTGTATAAACCACCCATCTGACTTTTTCTTGACCGCACCATGATCACCTACCAAAACGACAAAATCTGGCAACGCCCCTGGTTTCTGGCCGCCGTCGGATGCGCAGCCATTGGCGTGGCAGCATGGTGGTGGTCAGCCCGCACAGAGCATCCGACCGACGCGAACACGGCGACGTCAGCCAGTGGCAGTACGTGGTTGACGCAAAATGGCGCGTCCACCGGAAGCGCAACGGGTAGCACCCAGGCACCCCTGCTGGCGCAAGGCCGCCCTGCAGATCTGCCTGAACACGACTGGAACGCACTCAAAGGCGCCCTGAGCAAGCACGTACCCAATGCAGAGGCCGAAGCGGCTCGCGTGGTCAACTACCTGCAATATCAAAAGCGCTTCGAGTACTGGCAAACCACCGAAGGCAACAAGAGCGCCAAGGAGCGCGCCAGCTTGGCTCAAGCACTGCTCGATGAAATCCCGGCCCGACTGGCCCAGGGCGAGTTCACCGCAGCAGAAGCCGTGCTGATGAACACGGTGCTGATCACCGAAAGCGAGCCCAACGAGACCCTGCGCCAGCAACGCATTGCAGCCATGCAAGAGCAATTGCTCAAAATGGCACCACCTCAAGACAACGAAAAATTGGTGATCGAGGCCGAGCGTCAAACCGAGCAAAAGCGTTTGCTGGCGACCACCTTTGCCGAGTGGCGGAGCAAACCCGAAGCCTCTCGCACCCAAGCGGCCCTGGAGGCTGCCTTGGCCGATGCGCAACGCACCTTCAACGCAGGCACGCCGCAATAAAAAAGCCCGCCATTTTTGGCGGGCTCGTCATCCAAGCGCAATTGCGTCCAGCAAATCAGCGCGTATTTTTCCAGCTTGCGAAGCGTTTGGCCAGCTTGTCCAATTCTGGACGGCGAGCATCCAACTGAGACAGCACATCGGCGGCCAGGTTGTTGTAACCCACATCACCCATGTCTTTCATGATCTGGGTGACGTTGCCGGATCCGGATCCGATCTCATGCTTGGACGAGGCTTGAACCTTCGCAGCGGACTTGAATTCAAACACCAAGTCTGACTTTTCTTCCCAGTCATTCATGATGACTTCGGCTTCATAAGTCGAGTTCCAAGCAAAGCCCAAGTAACCACCAGAGAAGCCGCTGGAGCTAGTTGGAATGGCGTAATTGACCTTCAGGTCAAACACCGGGTAGTCACCACGGGTTTGGAAAAATGGGTCCAACGCTTCCTTCAACTCTTTAGGCAGCGTCGCGCGATTGGCGATTTTGAGCGGGAATGGCTTGAACTGCGACAGGGCGCGCTTTTGAGGAGACACCACGTCCCCATTTGGAATTCGATTGACGATACCGGGCTCATCTCCACCGGAAATCATGCTGGAGGCACAACCGGTCATCAGCAAAACGGCAGCAAAAGGAATCAATACAAATTTCCGCACTTCACACTCCTGTGTTTAACAATCCAATGCGTTCTTGGCCAAGGCCTTACAGACCAAATTGGCCGGAAAAGGTGCTCGGTCACAGACGGTGTCCACTTTGTTCGCGGCAAAGCAACTCGCAGCTGTTTTCAAAACGCTCCCGACCCCGTTATCGGCTTGAGCACCACCATTGTTGAGAACAATGTTACCGGGCGCATCCACCAAGACCACACTGGACTTTGTGTGATATTGCTGAGTTTTAGGCACGTTTGCGTTCAGCTTCCGATAGTTCGCATCAATGTCCTCTTGAGACAAGCGCGCCAACTCTTGAGTCCGTCCCTCCATGGCAGAAACCAGCGCAGGCCCCACGCCCCAACGCGTCAGATCCTCCAACTCTGGCTCTGAAAAAGCTTTGTAGCCCGTGGTCTGACCGTGGATGATTGACGAGATGGCGGCATTGGTTTTGCCGGCGCGCAAATCCCGCCAGACGTGATACACCCGGTACTCGTCTGGCCCCTTGGACAACAATCGGTGAAAGCTGATCACATCGACCACTTCCCCCGATACACCCAAGGACTTCAACCACCGCCCTTGCGCATCAGACAAACGCCGATAACCACCGCCATTCAATATGGAATGAATGATCTGTGCTTCTGGCACGTTGCGATTGGACGCGGACACGACGGATCGAATTTTCAGCGTCCCCATGTCCAGGATTGATTTATGGGTGATTGCCTCCAATAACTTACCGCGAATACCCGCTTGCGCCCACCGTGCGTCACCCCAATCGGTCTGCTTCGGATAGTCGCCTTTGGCATTCAGAACCAGTTGAATCAAATCAAAATCAGACACCCCTTTTGCTTTGAGGTTCTTGAGTACGTAGGCCTCAACCCCCGAAGGGCCGGAAGCCCAAAAACCAGCCTCGCGTGGAAATAGCTTTCTCGCATAAGGGTGCTTTTCGTACAAACGGATGTATTCATCCAGCGCCGCTCCTCGCTCCTCATAAAAGGACACCAAGGCTTCTGCGGCGAACAGTCTGTTGCTGGCAGTGGGGTGTGCATTCAAATAGCGTTCAACACAAGCCTCACTGTGCTGCTGCACGCAAGCCTCGAGCTGCTTGGCCGCCCACTCATCCGCGCAGGCCGTCTTCTTATCTTGAACCAGCAACATTGCCTGACCATCAAAAGCGCCCCCTTGGCTACCGCCCGTCAGGTTGGATGCCACTGCATCCAGGTCCAAATTCACACAACTGGACTGCTTCAACGCAGCGTCCAAGGCATCCAGATTGCGCCCACGGATCGCTGCAACGATGGCCTCGCCCCCCGCAAACGCACTGCCCCCCATGAGCGCGCAACCCAAGATCAACAGCCGACCAAGACGCCCCATCACTCCCCCTCCACCACTATCAAACGAAACCCGTTCAACGCAAACACAGGCCAAATATGTGAACATGTGAGGTGCGACAGGCGCCCCGCGCAGTTGACCCCATTCACCATATCGATCACACACTCCATTTATGAAGCTCTTTCTCAAACCCGGCGCCTGCTCTCTGTCTCCCCATATCGTTTTGGAAGAGGCCGGCCTGAGCTACGAAACCGAAGTGGTTGATTTGGCCAAAAAGGTCACAGCCAGCGGTGCGGACTTTCTGGCAATCAACCCCAAGGGCTATGTCCCCGCGTTGCAACTGGACTCGGGCGAAGTGCTGACAGAAGGCCCGGCCATCGTTCAATACCTGGCCGACCTGGCCCCTGGCAAGAACCTGGCCCCCGCCAACGGCACTTTGGCCCGCTACCACCTGCAAAGCTGGTTGACCTTCATCGGCACCGAGATCCACAAGAACTTCAGCCCGTTTTTCAATCCAGCCGCGCCGGCAGAGATGAAAGCCATCGC
>JBDKHX010000112.1:0-5529 GCA_039797415.1 Pseudomonadota bacterium
GGCATGTCATAGCCACCGAATGGAACCATCTTGGCGCCAAGTTCGATGTGCAGAGCGTGCAGGGGTGTTGTCAGCAGGGTTTCAGGCTGATTAGCGGACATGGCTAGCGCTGGCGGCGAGGCCAGATTGGAGGGCAATCTGAGTGGATCCGATGCCATCTGCCCAGCCAAAAGCCAGTCAGACCTCATCGGTGCTGCCCTCTCTGTCCGCTTTACCTGAGAGATTGACCCCTCGCCATGGCTTGACCATCGCGGATTGGGCTTGCCCCTTCGGTGGTCCGGCTCGCTTTGTACCCCTTAGGGACAAGCCTCCGGACTCTCTCCAGTGAGGATCACGGCTGCAAGCAACCGTGTTTGCCAGTCCTTTTGCCTGAGCGTTCGAGCGGCCAACTCGCGTTGGTGGGCCCTGCGCCTTCGGCGGCCGTCACACGGGGTGACAGGCTCTCTCCTGACAAACCCGAAGTGTATCAGTGAGGTGGGTTCGGTGTTGTGACTTTTCGCCGACTGCTCGCGTCACGCTGCTTCCAAGTGGCCGTAGTGACGCAGCACATGCCAGACTTTTTCTAGTTCGCTGCGTTCTGACTCCGCCAATCCTTCATCTGTCCAGCAAAAGGTTCGTTGCAAGGTCTGGATGCGGAAATCCATTTCGGTGTTGGCCAGGCGCAGCTCTCGCACTTGCTTGCCTGTCAGGTGACGGGGCGCCCAAATACCCAGGGCATTGCAAGTTTTCAGAAGCTGCTCTGCGGCATTTGCCACCGCGCCTGCCGTTGCCCTGACTCGTTCTGCCGGAGAGAGTGTGGCGAGGCGACCTGCTTCTCGCTGGGCCTCCAGTAAGCCACTTTGGTAGGTCAGTGCATGTTCCCAGATCTGATCGGCATCCGCATCGTCGTCTGCTTGTTGCGAGGCTTGGTGCCCCAGCCGACTGGCGGCTTGACTGGCAAACGCCAAGGAAACAGGGTCGAACTCACCGGGGACGAGTTTCATGGCCAGTGCGGCATGTTCCCAAGCGTCGGCGCGTTCTGAGTTCAAAATGCCCATCATGGCTTCAACTGCGCTCAGGCGGCTTCCCAGCGCGGTCAGGTGTTTGGATTGGGTGGGGTACCCCATGCCATTACCGCGTTCGTGGTGTTCGCTGATGGCGCGAGATAGCTCCTGTGGGTAGTCTGTCTGGTTTTGCAGCAGCATGGCACCCACGCGTGGGTGTACACAGATGCTTCGCCAGGCCTGAGGCGTCAGTGGTGTGGTGCTGTTCAGGTAGTCCGGTTGGATGTACAGCTCGCCGATATCGTGGAGCAAGCCACCCAGCATGCTCATGCGCTGTTGGTAGCGGTCGCCGCCGGAGTAAATGGCCATGGCGCCGGCCATCAGCATGCTCATGACGGCATGTTCGTAGGCTTTGGGCGAACTGCCGCGAGCGGCGGTCAGCAGCAGTTGCGCGACGGGGTGCAGCGGCAGGTGCGGAATGTCTTCTAACAGTTCTTTGGCCCAAGGGCTGATGCCGCTGCGCAAGTGTGTTTTGGAATCGTATAGGCGTTGGCCCAATTCGGCCAGCTCGCGGTGGGTGACACCGTCGTCCGCGCGCAGGCAGGATTCAATGGGTTGACGCAGTTTCCGTTCAAGCAGCTTTTGCTGCAAGGCCAGGGAAACCGGTTGGTTCTTGGCCCACAGCTTGACGCCGTTTTCGTCGAGGATGTCCTCGTGCGGAACGATCTGGCAGCTTTCGCTGGCCTTCATGATCGACGCCACAGCATGTGGGTTGGCGAGATTGGCCGATTGCGTCGCGCTTGGCATGGTTGTTGTTCTCTCCCACTGCTGATAGACCACAAGGTGGTCTGTTGGCGCCAATTCCCTGAGCAAATGCCTTTTATGTGATGCCTCTTCGCCACCATGGCTGTGCGCCTTGAGTCATGGTGTGAGAGCCAATTGGAGGGTGTTGTCTGCAAACTGCGTGCCAGACCGATTTACCTAGGGATAGCCGCCGATTCAGTCTAAGAACTTGTCTTTTTGTGGACGAAAGCGTCCGTATTGCATGTTTCTTGTGGACGATTTGGGTACGATGTCACACCTCCATTGCTTGATATCCCCATGCGAGACCTTGTGCGTGAACATGCCGCTGCGCCGTCATTGACTGAGCCGAAGGTCGTCGGGCATTCGCCTGCGTTTTTGCAACTGCTGAATTTGCTCGACCGTGTGGCTCACACCGACCGTGCGGTGCTGATATCGGGGCCAACTGGGGCCGGCAAAGAAGTGATGGCGCAATTGATTCACCATCGAGGCAGGCAGCCGCACGCGCCTTTTCTGGATATCAACTGCGGGGCGTTGCCAGAGCACCTCGTCGAAGCTGAGTTGTTCGGCTACGCAAAGGGCGCCTTCACAGGTGCGTTGTCCAGCCATCCGGGCTTTTTTGAGCGTGTCGGCGCGGGCACGCTGTTTTTGGATGAGATCGGTGAGTTGCCACTGTCGCTGCAACCAAAACTGTTGCGTGTGCTGGAGACTCGGTCGTTTCGGCCGATTGGCTCGACGGAGATCAAGCGGTTTTCCGGTCGCGTTGTGGCTGCTTCGCACCGTGATTTGGCGGCCTTGGTCAAATCGGGCGCCTTCCGCGAGGATTTGTATTACCGCTTGGCCGTGTTTGTGCTGGATGTGCCAGGGCTGGATCAGCGCCGAGAGGACATCCCTGACCTGGTCAAACACTTTGCTACGCTGCAACCACGGGTTCTGACCTTCAGCGAGGCGGCGCTGCATCGTTTGCAAAGCCATTGGTGGCCAGGGCACATTCGGCAATTGCGCAGCATCGTTGATCGGCTGGGGGTATTGGCCGAGGGCTCTCATATCACGGTGGAGGAGGTCGATCGCTTCTTGGATGCCGCCCCCGTTGTTGAGTTGGTGGATTCCATTTCATTGGCTGATGCCTTGTTGTCCTTGCCCGGGGACGACAAGCTGGCCATGGCTGAGCAGTTGCTGATTGACCGGGCCATGCAATTGAGTGAACACAACAAGTCTGCGGCAGCCAGGTTGTTGGGCATCAGTCGCAAAGCGGTGGAGCGCCGATTGGCTGCGCGCAGCGATCGTCAGCGCACGGCGCAAGATTGTCTGGACGAAGCCCAGCAACACATTCAAGTGTCCGCCTTCAAAGAGGCGGTGCCTTTGTTGCGGATGGGCTTGGACCGTGTCAAGCACGCGGTGACCGGTGTTGAAGCTCAGCGATTGAACTATGACCTGCATCGTTTGCTGGGTGTGAGCTTGCGCGCGTTGGAGGGGTGGCTCAGTGCCGATGCCCTGCACGCATACGAGGAGGCCTTTGTCGCCGGTGATGGTGTGGTGGACAACGCCGAACTGAGTTCGCTCTTGTTTGGGATTTGGACCGCACAGTTGATGGCGATGGATCTGGGCAAAGCGCGCGGTACCGTTCAGGAGATGTTGCAGCGCGCACAGGGCAGTGGCGACGCGGATCTGGTTGCCGAGGCCCACGTGGCGATGGCCAACACCTTGTTCTGGCTGGGTGACAGTGGCGAGGCCCTGGCGTGTTTGAGTCGAGGGGGGCTGGTGCCCGTGCTGGACCAGGAGCGCTGCCGCACACAAGGCTTTGATCTGGTCGGTTTGGCTTTGAATTTTGAGGGGCTGGCCGCTTTTCAAGTGGGTGACTTTGAGCGCGCTGAGGTGGCGCGTCGCCGCCTGATCACTCGAGCTCAGCAAACTGCCGAGCACCCCTTCAATCAGGCCATTGCTTTGCAGGGGGCGGCTTGGCTGTCATGTTTGTTTGAAGACATGGAGGCGCTGGGGCCACTGGCCACTGAGCTTGAAACCCTGTCCACACGACATGGTTTTGTGTTTTACCGAGGGGTTGGGCAAATATTCCGCGGCGTCTACTTGTTGGCCCAGGGGCAGATGGATGAGGCTGAAACAGCCATCCGTGATGGCTTTGAGGTTCACATGCTGCGTAATGGCGGCAAGTTGTTCTACTCGTTTTACGCCTGGAAATTGGGTGAGGCCTTGCTGCAGGCCGGGCATGCTGCAGACAGCGATCGGCTCATGAGTCAAGCGATGGACGTTTGCTTGGACCAACAAGATCGCGCCTACCTCGGTGAGTTGCTGGACGTGCAAGGGCGCGCACGCCAGGCGCTCGGTGACCATGAAGGCGCGGAGGAGTCTTTGCGCAGCGCCATGTCGACGGCCTTGGCGCTGGGCGCTGTGCCAGCCCGCATCCGTGCAACGACCCATTTGGCTGAATTGTTGGATCAATCCGGACGAAGCCGCGCGGCACTGGACATGGTCGACAAGTTGCTGAAGTCTCTGGATAAGAAGACTGGTTTTGTTGGATTAAATCAAGCCTTGGTATTGAGGGCCCGCCTGACAACATAGCTCCTCTTGTGATCACCCCGGTGATGGGGGAGGAGAGTTGGATGTCAAAGACTTTAGGGCGGGCAGAGTTGGAGCCTTTGCTCCTGGGCGGCTGTTTTTTCGGCAGTGGTGGCGGCGGGACGATCGAATCGGCCAGGGGGCTGGTGCAGCACTTTGAAAAAAGGGGCCTATTACTCCGTGGATCAAGTGCAGGTTGTGACGGTGGACGAGGTCACGGAGGGTGACTCCGTGATGGTGGCCTACATGGGCTAGCCCGAGGCCATTGATGGGGCGGCTTACCCCTTGGGGCCGGTGTTGGCTGTCGAACAGATTCAGGCTCGCTTGAAACAGGAGGGGCGCCGTCTGGCTTACGTGGTGCCCCCTGAAAGCGGTGCGCTGGGTTTCACGGTGGCGTGTCTGGTTGCAGCCAAATTGGGGCTGGCTGTGGTGGATGGAGATGGTGCCGGGCGGGCAGTGCCCTCGTTGCCCATGCTGACTTTTGCGGCGCAACATGTTGATCCCAAGCCGGCTGTGCTGGTGAGCCAGGATGGCTTGACGGTTGAGTTGGACGTCACACCCGCGAAGGGGGGCGCCAGGGGCGATCGGCAACACTAGGAGGATGTGTCGGTCATCGTCGAGCAAATGATGCGCCCCATCGTTGCCGATCCAGAGTTCAAGCAATTTGGTGGTTTGGCCATGTGGGTGATGACCCCTGCCAAACTGCGAGACGCCGTGCCGATCACGGGCACGCTGACCCGCGCCTTGGCGTTTGGGCAAGCCCTTCAACAAGGGGAGTTCAAATCGGTTGATGCATTGTTGGCGGGTTTACATGAGCGCTGGGGTGTGAGAGCGTGCGCACTGTTCCCAACTGGGACACTGTTGGGTGCCGCCGTCGACACCTCGGGTGGATTTGATCTGGGCACCGTCACCATCAAAGCGGCGGCGCAAACAGCCGAGGTGCTTTACCAATGAGTCGTTGCTGGCCTGGGCCAGTGACCGGGCGCAGCCCTTGTGCATGGCGCCAGACAGCATCTGCTATTTCTTTGAAGGCCCGGGGGATGCGGTGGCATCCAATGGCGACCTGGTCGAAGACAACGGAGGGCTCAATCCTGCCTACAAGGGGCGCCCTGTGACGGTGATTGGCTTGTCAGCGAACCCTCAGTTGCGACAACGCGGGGGCTTGATCCTC
>JBDKHX010000113.1:0-5518 GCA_039797415.1 Pseudomonadota bacterium
CATGGCCAGTGCGTATACGCTCGGGCATATGCTCGATCCCTTGTTATTGCTGCCCGACTTTCTGCTGATCCTCAGCGGCTTTGCCCTGTGTCGTTTCACAGGGTTGAAGCGGCCCGTCTGGGAGGTGGTCGAACGCCTGGTCTACAACCTGCTGTTTCCTGCCTTGTTGTTTGCCTCGATCGTTAAAAGCCCCCTGCACCCCAGCGCAGCGGCATCTCTGGCCACCGGCGGCGTGTTGATCGTTGCTTGCGGAGCTGCGTTGGCTTATGCCCTGCATTGGTGGCCGGGCGTGGACCCAAGGATGCATGCAAGCGGGGCACAAATTGCCTTTCGGTTTAACTCCTACATTGCCCTGGCACTGGCTGAACGCCTGAGCGGCGCCGCAGGCGTGGCCTGGATTGCCATTTTGATTGCGCTGTGTGTGCCGCTTTGCAATGCCGCTGCCGTCTGGTTTCTGGCGCGGCACGGGGGGCAGGACAGTTGGAGAGAAATGGCCCGCAACCCATTGATTCTGAGCACCGTGGCGGGGCTGACTGTCCAACTGACCGGTTTGCCGCTTCCTGAGTGGATGATTGGCACCGTCTCTCGCATTGGTCAGGCGGCGTTGCCCATGGGGCTCCTTGCGGTTGGTGCGGGGCTCAAACTGGGTGGTTTGACCGCCGCACCCTATTTGGCTGCAGCCTTATTGACCATACGCCACTTGGTGCTGCCTGCTGTGGCCTGGTGCCTGGGCCCCGCCTTGGGCCTGCCTGCAGATCAAAGTTTGATTTTGCTGGCATTCGCAGCACTGCCCACCGCGTCCAGCGCCTATGTCCTGGCGGTTCGCATGGGCGGACATGGTCCCTTCGTCGCAGGCCTGATCACGTTGTCCACACTGCTGGGTATGGCCAGCATCCCGATCTGGCTCAGCCTGGCGCCGAAGTAACATCCCGTTACCACGCCTAGGGAATCGTCAGATTGACGCTTTCCCATCCCTCTCGTAAGCTAGCGTGAAATATAAACGCTTTAATGGGACGGATTAGGCCATCATGCGCGCGCTCAAAATATGGAGTTACATCGTTGTGGCCTTGGCATGCACTGCCGCACAAGCTGCCACTGAAAGCAATCTGGACAAACGTCTGGTCGGTGAATGGCAGGGCGAGCGAGATGCCAAGTCATCGTGCCAATTCCAATCGCGCACGGTGAAGCGTTTGCCCAACGGCAAATACATCATCAGCTACTACAGCGATGCAGCCCAAACCCACAAGACAGCCGAAGTCAAAGGCATGTGGTGGTCATCAGACAAAACCTTGTTCATGCAGCCACCAGGTACAACAGGCAAGCCTGAGGCTTACCGGTATTACATGATTGACAAGAATACGGTTCGTCTTGAAAACACCGAAGTGGACCTGAGCGCCGAATGTCTCGACGACAGCACGCTCATTGACAGTCGCGTTGTGCAGGAGTGAGGCGGCGCTTCGCAGCCCCTCTGTTCAAACCCAGGATCAACAAGCCAACAGACATCAACCAGATGGTTTGTGGCTCAGGCACAGCCTGAACCACAACACCCATGTCTTCGGCCATGGCAACGTTCAGCGCTGACACACCATACCGTTGCCCACGGTAGAACACCACGCCATTCATCACATCGGTCAGCAAATCACTGCCGTCCCCATAGGCGTTACCGATGTGATAGTTGTTCCCAAAAGTCACGGGTACCGCGCCGCCATAAACCGCTTGCGCTTTGGCCCCGATGAAATACAAACCACCACCATCAAACTCAGTGTTGATGTCCCAGGTTGAAGCATAGGTTCCTGGCAACTTGCCATCCGGCGATTGCCCCCAGCCATTGAATGCAATGGCATGCCCCAATTCATGCAGAAAAACTGAAACCGCATCGGTTTTGTCAGCGGGCATCAAAGCCTGCCGGGCAAACGGATCGGGGTCAAACCACAACTCGTCGCGGGCGTAGTTGGGGTTCAGCAAAATTTCAACATCGGGGGCGTCTCCGTTGACGTCAACGCCGTTGTTGATCTTGTAGGCTGTCCCTGCGCCATACACAGCGATGCCGTTTTTCTCCCGGATGAAAGCACTGGCTCGCGAGGCACCGGCCGAACGCACGACCGAGTCAGTTACCTTGACTTCAACCGAAATGTTGCTGTCACCAACGATGTACTTGCCCCAATCGGTGAGCGCGGCACCCACGTGTGAGGCAATCTGGTCGTACAGGCCAGCAATCAGGTGATCGTCATCCACAACATTGACCGTGGCGGTCAAAGTGGCATGGGCACCCGACCAGCCGCAAGCCATGACAGCAGCCAGGACAGCAGAGCGAATGCGAGGCACAACCACCTTGTTTGCGGACAACAAACCATGATTTTGCGGGAAAGAGCCTGACATACGATGCGCGCCTGTATACGATTCGTTAAGCTTGTAGCAATTCCCAGCAAATGGCAATCCCACATCTTAGGTCCGTAACAACACCAGACCTGCCCGCAATTCTTCATATTCAAACGCTGTGTTACCCAAAAGCGTTTCACGAACCTCTGGCCTCATTCCAAGTCAAACTGAGCACGCCTGATTCGGCATGGCTTGCATGGGTTGAGCAAATACCTGTGGGGTATTTGTTCTCGCTGCCCTTGGTATTGAACGATTCCTCGTCTCTACCCAATCTGGCCGACACAGCCCCACGACAAATCTGCAGCACTGCCCCCCCAGATTGTTTGTACCTGCATGACATGGCGGTTTTGCCCGAACATCGGGGCAGCGGCATCAGCCGCTTGTTGTTTGCCGCCGCGTTAGAACGGGCGAAGGCCTTGCAACTGCCGCGCATGGCATTGGTTGCCGTGCAGGGGTCCATGCCATTTTGGCAATCGTTGGGGTTCCAACAAGTCCCAAACCCACCATCCAGCATCCAGGCGAAATTAGCCAGTTACGGTGATGGCGCTGCATTCATGCTGCGCTCAACGCCAGATTCTGAGCAGGCCTTGCGCCACATCAAATCATACGATTGACTAATTAAAAGCGCCCCGGCATGCTCGACTTTCATCAGTAAAGGACGAGCAAACTGTGACCGCACACGCCTCCACACCATCTGGCGACTTGGCCGAGTCAAGCAAAGGCGCCGTTGCGCGCGAAAAGATGCTGCAAGCCGCTTTGGTGGTGTTTGGGCAATACGGTTTTGACGGAGCAACCACCCGCATGCTGGCCACTGAGGCCAACATGAATTTGGGCGCCATCCCTTATTACTTCGGCTCCAAAGAAGACCTGTACGCGCAAGCGGCCGACTATCTGGCCAGCTTCATCCACGACCGGCAGGCCGATCGCCTGCAACACCTCGAAGAGCAAGCGAAGGCCACCACAGACAAGGTGATCTTGTGCGACTTGGTCGTGGCGTTTTTGGTCGGGCAAGCGCAAATCGTGCTGATGGAAAACATCCCCACCAGCTGGATGCACTTTCTGCTCAAGGCCTTGTCAGACAAAGGGCAAGCCTTTGAATGCCTGAACCGGCGGGTGATTGAACCGGCTCAATCGGTTCTGACCAGCATCGTGGGGCGCATCATTGGCCGCAGTCATGACGACCCTGTGACACGCACAGTGGCCTTCTTGGGTATTCATCAAGCCTTGTACATCCGTCTGGCCGACTCCATGCTGATGCAGCGAATGGGTTGGGACCAGATCACCCCTGAGCGCATCGACGCCTTGCTTCAGACCATTGGGCAAGCGATACGCGCCCAACTGCTGCACTACCCAAGCCCACCTGCCTCTGCTTGATCGCAGCCTGATCACCGTCTACTGACAGCCAACATGAACACCAAACAGATTTCCTGGACCTTGGTCACACTGGCCGCCGCAGCGGCTGCAGGTTGGGCAACCTGGGCCAACACACACCGCGACGGGACACCGCCTGGCCTGATCCGAGCCAATGGCCGACTGGAAGTCGAGCGCATCGAGATTGCCGCCAAATACCCTGGCCGCATTGTGGAGCTGCCCGTCAAGGAAGGCGACTTGGTCAAAGCGGGTGATTTGATCGCCCGTCAGGACAGCACCGAACTGGCCGCACAAAAGGCTGCCGTAGCCGCATCGATGGAACGCGCCCAGCAAGCCATTGGCCGCGCGCACGCTGAAACCCAAGTGCGCCAGGTACAGGCCAGACTGGCCCAAATGGAGCTGGACCACACCGTGAAGCTGCGCAAAGACACCTTGGTGTCCGGCGCGGAGGTTGAGCGCCGCGAAGCGCAACGAGACGGCGAAAACGCCGGCGTGTCCGTGGCCAAAGCCGCCATTGGCGAGGCCACGGCCGCCAAGGCTGAAGCCCAAGCCCAGATCAAGCGCCTGGATGTGGCCATCAGCGACATGAGCTTGCTGGCGCCCGTCAATGGCCGCATCGAATACCGTGTGGTCGAGCCCGGCTCGGTCATCCCATCAGGCGGACGCGTTGCCACCTTGCTGGACACCTCCAACGTCTACATGACGGTGTTCTTGCCGACATCGATTGCCGGCAAGCTCAAAGTGGGCGACGAAGCTCGCCTTGTGTTGGACGCCGCCTCGCAGTTCGTGATCCCTGCTCGCGTGTCCTTCGTGGCGGCCGAGGCTCAGTTCACCCCCAAATACGTGGAAACCGCAACAGAACGTGACAAGCTGGTTTACCGCGTCAAGCTGCAAGTGCCCACCGAGGTGGCCAGCCAATACGCCCAGTACGTCAAAGCGGGCCTGACCGGCAACGGCTATGTGCGCCAAGACAGCCAAGCCGCCTGGCCTAAAACGTTCGACATCAAGTTGCCCCAACTGTGACCCTCGCCGTTGACATCCACAACCTGAGCCATCGATACGGCCCAGCCATGGCGCTGGAGTCGGTGTCGCTGGCCCTGCCTGCTGGCAAAACCATTGGTTTGGTTGGACCAGACGGCGTGGGCAAGTCCACCCTGCTGTCGATCATGGCGGGTGTCAAACGCATTCAAAGCGGTCAGGTTCAAGTGTTGGGGCTGGATCTGGCCGACACAGCCAAGCGTCAAGCTTTGTCACCCCGTATCGCCTTCATGCCGCAAGGCTTGGGCAAGAACCTCTACCCCACCCTGTCGGTGTTTGAAAACATCGACTTCTTTGCCCGCCTGTTTGGGCAAAGCGCGGCAGAGCGCCATCAACGTATTGACCGCCTGCTCACCGCCACCGGCCTGGCCCCTTTCAAAGACCGACCTGCGGGCAAGCTATCGGGCGGCATGAAACAAAAGCTGGGCTTGTGTTGCTCACTGGTTCACGACCCGGACTTGTTGATCCTGGACGAACCCACAACGGGGGTGGACCCGCTGTCTCGACGTCAGTTCTGGAGTCTGGTTGAGACCTTGCGGCAAGAGCGCCCGCACATGACCGTGATCGTGGCCACAGCCTACATGGAAGAAGCCCAGCGGTTTGAATACCTGGTGGCGATGGATGCCGGCAAAGTGCTGGTGTTTGACGACACCAGCAAGGTGTTGGCCGGCACACCCAGCGGGCTTTTGGAAGACGCCTACATTGCCCTTCTGCCGCCCGACAAACGCGG
>JBDKHX010000114.1:0-5517 GCA_039797415.1 Pseudomonadota bacterium
CATCGAGCTGCCAGCCGACAAGGAAATGGTCATGCCTGGCGACAACGTGTCGATCACTGTGAAGCTGATCAACCCCATCGCCATGGAAGAAGGCCTGCGCTTCGCCATCCGTGAAGGCGGCCGCACCGTGGGCGCTGGCGTCGTGGCCAAGATCATTGCTTAAAGCGTGTTCATAGGGGTATAGCTCAATTGGCAGAGCGTCGGTCTCCAAAACCGAAGGTTGTAGGTTCGATTCCTACTGCCCCTGCCACTTGAATGTGGTCAAAAAAGCCCGCCATGAATTGGCGGGCTTCGGCGTCTTAGGCGACGCCAGAAATCGAAGCAGGAATTTTACACATGGCCACTACACAAGTTGAAACCGTCAATACCGGGGCGGACAAGGCCAAGCTCGCTGCGGCCGTGGCTTTGGTCATTGCTTCCGTGGCGGGCTTTTATTTGCTGGGCAAGCAAGGTCCGATCGTGCAATGGGCTGCGTTGCTGGTGGGCCTCGTTGTTGCTGCGGCCGTATTTCTGGTTTCTGAATCAGGGCGGCAGTTTGTCGCCTTCGCTCGTGATGCTTGGCGTGAAGTCAAAAAGGTGGTGTGGCCTACGCGCAAAGAAACCGTTCAGATGACGGCTTATGTGTTTGCATTTGTCGTGATCATGGCGCTGTTCTTGTGGTTGACCGACAAGACCCTTGAGTGGGTGTTTTACGACCTGATTCTGGGCTGGAGAAAATCATGACAAGCGTTGTGGAGTTGGCTGGGGCAGATGCCCCTGGTGGGGCTGCATCCTCCAATCCTGATTTGCGCTGGTACATTGTCCACGCTTATTCTGGTATGGAAAAAGCAGTTGAGCGCAACATCCTCGAGCGCATTGCCCGCTCCGGAATGCAGGATAAGTTTGGTCGCATTTTGGTGCCCACCGAAGAGGTGGTCGAGATGAAGAACGGCCAGCGCAAAACAACGGAGCGTCGGCTTTTCCCTGGTTATGTGTTCGTCGAGATGGTCATGGATGATGACACTTGGCACTTGGTCAAGCACACCAACAAGGTCACTGGATTTGTCGGTGGCGCGAAGAATCGCCCCGCTCCCATCTCTGAAGAAGAGGTGCAGAAAATCGTCAGCCAGATGCAGGAAGGCACTGACAAGCCCCGGCACAAGGTCGAGTTCATGGCGGGTGAGTTGGTTCGGGTCAAGGAGGGCCCTTTCACGGATTTCAATGGATCGGTGGAAGAGGTGAATTACGAGAAGAGCCGAGTGCGCGTTTCCGTGATGATTTTCGGTCGCTCCACGCCGGTGGAGTTAGAGTTTTCGCAGGTCGAAAAAACCTGATTTGTTGAATTTTTGGGCATCACACTTTCCGACTCGGTGTGAATGCAATTTGTGAGTCGTTAGCCCCGGGGAGCCTATTCTTGCATCAGCAAGTTCGGCGTTATTACCCGCAAGGAGAAAACCATGGCGAAAAAAATCGTCGGTTTTATCAAGCTGCAAGTACCAGCTGGTAAGGCCAATCCATCCCCACCCATTGGCCCTGCGCTCGGTCAGCGCGGCCTCAATATCATGGAGTTCTGCAAGGCATTCAATGCGCAGACCCAAGGTGTCGAGCCCGGCCTGCCGCTGCCGGTGGTCATTACGGCCTTTGCTGACAAGAGCTTCACCTTCATCATCAAGACGCCGCCTGCGACGGTTTTGATCAAGAAGGCCATCAAGCTGGAAAAAGGTTCACCAAACGCACTGAGCACCAAGGTCGGCAAGATCACTCGCGCCCAGCTCGAGGAAATCGCCAAGACCAAGTTCAAAGACATGAATGCCGCCAATGTGGACGCTGCTGTCCGCACATTGGCTGGCTCTGCACGCTCCATGGGCGTGACGGTGGAGGGTTTGTAAATGGCCAAGCTGACAAAAAAACAAAAAGCCCAGCAGGGTAAAGTGGACAGCACCAAGCTGTACGCATTCGCTGAAGCCATCGTGATCGTCAAGGATGCGGCGACCGCCAAGTTCGACGAGTCTATTGATGTGGCAGTGCAGTTGGGCATCGACGCCAAGAAGTCCGACCAGGTTGTGCGTGGCGCCGTGGTGCTGCCCAACGGCACTGGCAAGACCACCCGTGTGGCGGTGTTTGCGCAAGGTGCCAAGGCTGATGAAGCCAAGGCCGCTGGTGCTGACATCGTAGGCATGGACGACCTGGCCGCCATGGTGAAGGCTGGCGACATGCCTTTCGATGTGGTGATTGCTGCTCCGGACGCTATGCGCGTTGTGGGTACCTTGGGTCAGATTCTGGGTCCACGTGGCCTGATGCCAAACCCCAAGGTCGGAACTGTGACCCCTGACGTCGCCACGGCTGTGAAGAACGCCAAGGCTGGTCAGGTGCAATTCCGTGTTGACAAGGCTGGTATCGTGCACAGCACGATCGGTCGCCGTTCGTTCGACAACGACAAACTGCAAGGCAATCTGGCAGCTCTGATCGACGCGCTGTCCAAGGCCAAGCCCGCAACCAGCAAGGGCGTGTACCTGCGCAAGGTGGCAGTGTCCTCCACGATGGGACTTGGCGTCCGCGTGGATACACAGACCATCGCAGCGTAATCGCAAAAAATCTTCGGGCCGGCCCTCGGGTGGGCCTGATGTGGTGGGCTGGGGCTGCTTCGGGAGCCGCAGGCCATCCAAGACCGTTGGTGCGCGACGTTGTCGCGCTTAAAGCCAGACAAGGCGCCAACGCAGATGGCGATCCCGCTGCAGATGGAAATTTTCCTAAACAGTTGGTCGCTGCAACAAGAGCGCGCACGAGGCATTCTGCCGAGTGCGCATTTTAAGGAGTAGACCTTGAGTCTTAATCGCAGTGAGAAAGAAGCGGTCATCAGTGAAGTGACCAGCCTCGCCGCTAAAGCTCAAACGCTTGTGATCGCGGAATACCGTGGCATCACGGTCGCCGACATGACCAAACTGCGTGCCGATGCTCGCAGCAAAGGTGTCAGCTTGAGTGTTTTGAAGAACACTTTGGCTCGCCGTGCTGTAGCTGGAACCGGGTTTGACGTGGTGGCTGACCAGATGACTGGTCCGTTGATCTATGGCTTCTCTGAAGACGCAGTGGCCGCTGCCAAGGTGGTGGCCGACTTCGCAAAAACCAACGACAAGTTGGTGATTCGCGCAGGCGCTTTCGGGGGTAAGGCTTTGGACGTTAATGGCGTCAAACAACTGGCCAACATTCCTTCCAAGGAAGTGTTGCTGGCACAGGTGTGTGGCTTGCTCATGTCCCCCATGTCGCGTACGGCCGTTGTGCTGGGCGCGCTGGCGGCAAAGAAAAGCGAAGGCGCTGCCGAGCAGGCAGCCGAACCTGTCGCGGCTTAAGCGCCCGACAGTTAACCAACAAATTTGTTAGGAAATCAAAATGGCATTCGACAAAGACGCATTTTTGACCGCGCTGGACAGCATGACGGTTCTGGAACTCAATGAGCTGGTAAAAGCCATTGAAGAGAAGTTTGGTGTGAGCGCTGCCGCTATGGCCGCTCCTGCTGCTGGTGGCGGCGGCGCTGCTGCTGCTGCCGAAGAGCAGACCGAATTCAACGTTGTGCTGCTCGAAGCTGGCGCCAACAAGGTGTCCGTCATCAAGGCAGTTCGCGAAATCACCGGCCTGGGCCTCAAGGAAGCCAAGGACCTGGTGGATGGCGCTCCGAAGAACGTCAAGGAAGCTATTGCCAAGGCTGATGCCGAAGCAGCAGTCAAGAAGCTGGTGGAAGCTGGCGCCAAGGCTGAACTGAAGTAATTCAGTCTCCTTCAAGGGCTGGAGTGCTCCTATCGGGCCTCCAGCCTTTGGTGCTTTCAGAGTGCACCCGAAAACCAGGTTGAACGGTTTCCCGAAGACACAAGGTCGACGGAAAACGCGCAGCAGATTTTCGAGTGTCTTCTGACAACCCCGACAGCAGAAGACGCCTTGGTTCGGGTGATGTGCAACGCATCACCGTCCGCCATGGTTGGTAGTGGCCAACCGCCAAGCCCGTAAGGACGCATCTCCTTGCGGGTCAGTCGTCGAAGACCCAGGACTCATGTCTTTGCCCGGAGATCTCATGGCCTATTCCTACACCGAACGCAAGCGAATTCGCAAAAGTTTCGGCACCCGCGATAGCGTGCTCGAAGTTCCTTATCTGCTGCAGATGCAGAAGGACGCATACACCGCTTTCCTGCAGGCTGATAAAGCACCCCAGAAAAGAACCATCGAAGGCCTTCAGGCTGCATTCGACGCTGCCTTTCCTATCGTCTCCCACAACGGTTTTGTGGAGATGAAGTTCATCGAGTACAACCTTGCCAAACCCGCATTCGATGTGCGTGAATGCCAGACACGCGGTCTGACTTTTGCGTCCGCTGTCCGGGCCAAGGTTCAGTTGATCATTTATGACCGCGAGTCTTCAACCTCGCAGTCCAAGGTGGTCAAGGAAGTGAAGGAGCAAGAGGTGTACATGGGCGAAGTGCCGCTCATGACCGAAAAAGGCTCGTTCATCATCAATGGCACCGAGCGCGTGATCGTCTCGCAGCTGCACCGTTCGCCCGGTGTGTTCTTCGAGCACGACAAGGGCAAGACCCACAGTTCGGGCAAGTTGCTGTTTTCGGCGCGCATCATTCCGTACCGCGGATCGTGGCTCGATTTCGAGTTCGATCCCAAGGACATCTTGTATTTCCGGGTTGACCGTCGTCGCAAGATGCCGGTCACCATCCTGCTCAAGGCCATCGGCCTGAACCCCGAATCGATCCTGGCGAACTTCTTCGTCAACGACAACTTCCGCCTGATGGACAGCGGCGCACAAATGGAGTTTGTGTCCGAGCGTCTGCGTGGCGAAGTGGCCCGTTTTGACATTACCGACAAATCCGGCAAAGTGGTCGTGGCCAAGGACAAGCGTGTCACCGCACGCCACACGCGCGAACTCGAGCAGTCGGGCACCACGCACATCAGTGTGCCGGAAGACTTCCTGATCGGCCGCGTCGTGGCCCGCAACATTGTGGATGCGGACACCGGCGAAATCATCGCCAAGGCCAACGAAGAGCTGACCGAAGCCCTGCTTAAGAAACTGCGCTCCGCTGGCGTGCGTGACCTGCAAGTCATCTACACCAACGAACTCGACCAAGGCGCCTACATCTCGCAAACCCTGCGCATTGATGAAACGGCCGATGAGTTCGCTGCGCGCGTGGCCATCTACCGCATGATGCGCCCCGGCGAGCCGCCGACGGAAGACGCCGTGCAGGCCCTGTTCCAGCGCCTGTTCTACAACCCCGACACGTACGACCTCTCGCGCGTGGGCCGCATGAAGTTCAACGCCAAGATCGGCCGCGACGAATCCACAGGCCCCATGGTGCTGTCCAACGAAGACATCCTGGCCGTGGTCAAGATCCTCGTGGATCTGCGCAATGGCCGTGGCGAGGTGGACGATATCGACCATCTGGGCATCCGCCGCGTGCGCTGCGTGGGCGAACTGGCTGAGAACCAGTACCGCACTGGCCTGGCGCGTATCGAAAAGGCTGTGAAGGAACGTCTGGGTCAGGCTGAGCA
>JBDKHX010000115.1:0-5467 GCA_039797415.1 Pseudomonadota bacterium
GCTTTGCTCCAAGCCTTGCCGGCATTGGCTGTGTTGGCGGCCTTTGCGCTGCCGATCTTGCAACGCAGCCTGGGGGCCGCCCTGGACTGGTTCTCGGTGTTTTTCTTCACCACAGCGGCCTCGGCCATCTGGATCACCTACTCGGCCATCCATACGGGCTCGCCGGTCAAAATGGCGGCCAACGTGGCCAAGCTGGTGCCGGGCTATCACCCACAGTTTTCCATGTTGGCCCTGCTGTTGGCGGCCATCGGTTCTTTGGTCTGGTTAGGCCTGGTGCGCTGGCGAACAGCACGCAAAACCCATGCGCTCTGGAAGAGCCTGGTCCTGCCCGCTGGGGGTGTTGCCCTTTGCTGGCTATTGTTCCTGACCTTGCTTTTGCCGGTTTTGGACCAAGCCCGCAGCTATCGACTGTTGATGGCTCGCGTTCAAGTGTTTGTACCGAAAACGGAATGCATTCACGTGCCAAATGGGTCGGTCAGCCTGCTCACAGGCTTGGAGTACTTTGGCGGCTATAAAGTGGATGGCCGTCCGCTGGATGTCAATCGCAAGAGCGAGTTGTTCTCGACCCAACGCAGTTGCAGTGTGATGATGCTGAGGATCGTCAGGCAGCAACCCGCTCCAGAGATGATTGGTTGGACCAAAGTGGCCCAACTTCATCAACGCACCCGCAATTCTGAAGCGGTTGCCATTTATCGCCGTCAATCAGACCAAACGCACACGAACAGCCGGAAGTGACAAGGTGAAGGTTGAACCCTTGCCGGGCTCACTGATGATCTTCAGGTCACCGCCATGCCGTTGAACCACGTGCTTGACGATCGACAGACCCAAGCCCGTTCCGCCTGTATCCCGTGATCGGCTGCCATCCACACGGTAAAACCTTTCAGTCAAGCGAGGCAAGTGCTCTGCGGCAATGCCCACGCCTGCGTCGGTGACAGAGAACTCCGCGCCACCTTCCGGCAAGGTCGTCCATTTGACATCGATGCGCGCACCTTCGGGCGTGTATCGCACGGCGTTGGACACCAGGTTACCCATGGCACTGATCCATTCGCCCTCCACACCGGCGATCTCCATCGACTTGCCTTTGGCATCGACCACAAAGCGCATGGGGTGACGCTCGCGGGACAATGCCAGACCATCTGATTCGATTCGTTTCATCAAATCAGTCACGCCCAACCACTTGTCCGATGATGGACGAGGGCTGCCTTCAATCTGGGCCAAGGTCAGCAAATCAGACACCAGGCCTTGCATGCGCTCGGCTTGTTGGGCCATCAACGCAATCACGCGTTTTTGTTCAACCTCGGTCAGCGGCAGCGAACCCATGGTTTCGATGAAGCCGCTCAGCACCGTCAAGGGCGTGCGGATTTCGTGCGACACGTTCGCCACAAAGTTGCGACGCATGTTGTCGGCACGTTCTCGCTCAGTGATGTCTTGCGACAGCACCAGTTTCAAACCCTCGCCATATACACGCACTTGCACCGACAGGAAGCCCTGCCCGCCGCGAGCCATCAGGCATTGCACGGGTTCACGGTAATCCCCACCTTGCAGGTACTGGACAAAATTGGGTTGGCGAATGAGATTGGTGACGCGCTGCTGCAAGTCACGGGTTCGGTCCAAACCAAAATGGTCCGCGCCAGATGGGCTGATCCATGTCAGGTGGTCAGTGTTGTCCAGCAGCAAAACCCCCACCGGTGAAGCCTCAATGGCTTGCAGAAACTGCCCCAAACGGGCGCGTTCACGGCTGATTTTGTCGTCACGCGAACGAATCACACGATGAATGCGATGCGTCACTTCGCCCCAAATGCCAGGTAATTGGGGGGGATCGCCCTCAGGGTTGAGCAGCCAATCCAAAAGCTGATGCCCCTTGAGCGTATCGACCACCGACAACGCCACCACAGATGCTGCGGCACAGCTGATGCCAAAGGTGACCGGATGCCCGAACTGCGATCCAACCCACCACCCTAGCCCACCGCCCGCACAGGCGGTGAACAGACGAGCGCCGACACGCGACAGAAGCCACGAATTCGATGTATCCACGATTGAAGCCCAGTTAGGCGGCTGCGCTGGTGACCTGTTGGGTCAGACGATAACCGGCACCGCGCACGGTTTCGATCAGCTGAGAACGATCCACTGGGGCCAATGCCTCGCGCAGACGCTTGACGTGAACGTCGACAGTGCGTTCTTCAATGAAGACGTGGTCGCCCCAGACACGGTCCAGCAATTGAGCGCGGCTGTGTACACGCTCTGGGTGGGTCATGAAGAAGTGCAGCAACTTGAACTCTGTCGGGCCGATCTTCACTTCCAGCTCGCCGCGGCAAACACGGCGTGTTGATGGGTCCAGACGCAACTCGGCAATCTCAACGGCCGAGTCCAAAGCCTGAGGGGCTTTGCGACGCAGCACGGCACGCACGCGAGCCATCAGCTCATGCGTGGAAAACGGCTTGGTCAGGTAGTCGTCCGCGCCAGCATCCAGGCCAGCAACCTTGTCGACTTCTTCTGCACGCGCTGTCAGCATGATGATCGGCAGATCACGCGTACGTGGCGTCGTGCGCCAGCGCTTGGCCAGGGTCAAACCTGACTGACCCGGCAGCATCCAGTCCAACAAAACCAGATCAGGCAACACGCGATCGATTTCGATCTGGGCCATGTCACCCGTTTGCGCCAGCACCACTTCAAACCCGGCATGTCGCAGGTTCAACGAGATCAACTCGGCGATGGCGACTTCGTCTTCAACCACTAACACTCGGCTCATGGTCTGCTCCCGATTCGTTCTTATTTGATGATGGACTCAACCGCTTCAGGGGTGTTGTGACGAACGTCCAAGCCCTTGACGATGTAGATCACTTGTTCGGCCAGGTTCTTGGCATGGTCACCCACGCGCTCAATGGCCTTGGCCACGAACACCAGGTCGATCGACGCAGAAATGGTGCGCGGATCTTCCATCATGTATGTGATCAGCTTGCGCATCAGGCCGTCGAACTCGGCATCGATCTCGTTGTCGTTCTTGATCACTTCCAGCGCTGTCATGGTGTCCAGGCGGGCGAAAGCGTCCAAGGCCTTGCGCAGCGATGCGGTAGCCAGGTTCGCTTCAAAAGACACGTCGCTGACTGGCAGGCGCAGACGGCTGGACACGCCCGTGTTGATCAGGCGTTGAACTGTGCGAGCAATGCGGGCGGCTTCGTCACCGACGCGCTCCAGGTTACCAATGGTCTTGGAGATCGCAATCAGCAAACGCAAATCGCGGGCCGTGGGTTGGCGGCGAGCAATGATGGTGGACAGATCGGCATCGATCTCCATTTCCATCTGGTTCACGCGCTCTTCCAGCTCCAGAACGGTGGTCGAGGTCTCTTCGCTGAAATGCGTCAGCGCATAGATAGCTTGAGCCACTTGCGACTCGACCAATCCGCCCATCTCCAGCACGCGGGTTGAGATACCGCTGAGTTCTGCATCAAACTGGCTGGACAAATGCTTATCGGACATGTGTGTTTTCTCCGTCAGAAATTGATCAGCCGAAACGGCCAGTGATGTAGTCTTCAGTTTCGCTGCGCTTGGGCTTCATGAAGATATCGGTTGTAGAACCAAACTCCATCAACTCGCCCAGGTACATGTACGCGGTGTAGTCCGAGCAACGGGCTGCCTGCTGCATGTTGTGGGTCACGATCAGCACGGTGTAATCGTTCTTGAGTTCGTGAATCAACTCTTCGATCTTGCCGGTCGAAATCGGGTCCAGCGCAGAGCATGGTTCGTCGAGCAACAGCACCTCAGGCTTGATCGCAATGCCACGGGCAATGCACAAGCGTTGTTGCTGACCGCCAGACAGGCCTGAACCACTTTGGTTCAACTTGTCTTTGACTTCATTCCACAAGGCGGCCTTCTTCAGCGCCCATTCAACGCGTTCGTCCATTTCGGAACGAGACAGCTTTTCAAACAAGCGCACGCCAAAGGCGATGTTCTCGTAGATCGACATCGGGAACGGCGTTGGCTTTTGGAACACCATGCCAACCTTGGCACGGATCAGCGACACGTCTTCCTTGGTGGTCAGAATGTCGTGGCCATCCAGCAAGATCTGGCCTTCAGCGCGTTGCTCTGGATACAGCTCAAACATGCGGTTGAAGGTACGCAGCAGGGTCGACTTGCCGCAGCCAGATGGGCCGATGAAGGCCGTCACCTTGTTCTCAGGCAGCTCCATGTTCACGTTCTTCAATGCGTGAAACTTGCCGTAGAAAAAGTTCAGATTGCGAACAGACAGCTTCGCCTTCGGGGTTGTCGAGGTTTGAACCTTGGCATCCATGGAATATCTCCAGATAAATCTTGTTGTCGTGCGCGATCAGCGCTGACGGAATACGGTACGAGCGATGATGTTGAGCAGCAGCACGCCCATGGTGATCAGGAACACACCTGCCCAGGCCAACTTCTGCCAGTTTTCATACGGGCTCATCGCAAATTTGAAAATCGTCACCGGCAAGCTCGCCATTGGCGTACCCAGGTCTGAAGTCCAGAACTGGTTGGACAAGGCCGTGAACAGCAAGGGGGCCGTTTCACCTGAGATTCGAGCCACAGCCAGCAACACACCGGTGATGACGCCTGCTCGCGCTGATTTCAGCGTGATGGTCAAAATGACGCGCCATTTGGGTGTACCCAGCGCATAAGCTGCTTCGCGCAGGGCATGGGGAACCAGAGACAGCATGTTCTCTGTCGTTCGGATCACCACTGGCACGACAATCAAAGCCAGCGCCAACACACCAGCCCAGCCAGAGAAGCTTTTCATCTTGGCGACGACGGTCGAGTAGATGAACAAGCCAATGACGATAGATGGAGCGGACAGCAAAATATCGTTGATAAAGCGCGTGACGCTACCGAGCCAGCCCTTTTGCCCGTACTCCGCCAAATAGACACCGGCCATCACGCCGACGGGGGTGCCCAGCGCCGTAGCCAAGCCAACCATCACCAAAGAGCCCATGATGGCGTTAGCCAGGCCGCCTGGTTCTTGTGGCGCGGGGGTCATCTGGGAGAAGGTTGCCCACGTCAGGCCATCAATCCCCAGGCGAATGGTTTCGAACAAAATCCAAACCAACCATACCAAGCCAAAAGCCATGGCAGCCAAAGACAAAGTCAATGCGATGGCGTTGATGCGCTTGCGTTGTTTATGACGGGCCAAGCGGAAAGAGTTACTTGCACTCATGAACGTGCTCCTTCTGCCTTCTTCAATTGAGCCAGTAGAACCTTAGAAAACGCCAGCACCACGAAGGTGATGAAGAACAGAATCAAACCGAGATAAATCAGCGAGGCCTGGTGCAAGCCCTCACCTGCTTCAGCGAATTCGTTTGCCAGTGCGGATGTGATGCTGTTGGCCGCTTCAAACACAGACAGTGAGTTCAACTGGTTCATGTTGCCGATGACGAAGGTGACGGCCATGGTTTCACCCAAAGCGCGGCCCAAGCCCAACATGATCCCGCCGACAACACCTGTC
>JBDKHX010000116.1:0-5465 GCA_039797415.1 Pseudomonadota bacterium
GACAACAAGATCAACACACCGCCCATGGTGGGGGTGCCACGCTTGGTCAGGTGCGACTGCATGGCGTATTCGCGAATCGGTTGACCGATCTTCAACTCGGTCAATCGACGAATGACCAAAGGACCCAAGGCCAAGCCGATGAGCAAGGCCGTCATGGCCGACATCACCGCGCGAAACGTCAGGTATTGAAACACCCGCAGGAAGCCCCACTCGGGGTGCATGGATTGGAGCCACTGGGCCAGACTAAGCAGCATGGGCACCTCCAAGCAAGGTGTTGACGACTTGTTCCATCTTCATGAATCGAGAACCTTTGACCAAGACCGAAGCCACGGAGGCTGGGCCTGCTTGTTGCTGCAGCGAAGCGACGATGGCCGCGGCGCTGTCAAATTGTTGAGCCTGAGGACCGAATGCGGAGGCTGTGTGACGGCACAATTCACCGGCCGTCCAGACGTGTTCGATGCCGCGTTCGGCGGCATATGCGCCCACCTCGGCATGGAAGGCCGGGCCTTGGTTACCGACCTCGCCCATGTCCCCCAGCACCAACCAATGTGGCCCTGGCAAGCCAGCGAGCATGTCGATCGCCGCCCGCACCGAGTCAGGATTGGCGTTGTAGCTGTCGTCCACCAGGGTGACGCTTTGCCCGGCCAACTCAAGTGCACGCAATTGCGAACGGCCTTTGACAGGCTCGAACGCGTTCAGCCCTGTGACCACGGCATCCAGAGGCACGCCCGCCGCCAGGGCTGATGCTGTGGCAGCCAATGCGTTGCGCACGTTGTGCATCCCCGCCATGTGCAGATTGACCTGCGCGACACCGGCTGGCGTCTGCAAGGTCACCGCCCAATGCGGCTGTGGCTGGGCCAGCCATTGCGCAGAACCGGTCACCGCTGCATCGCCCGTCAGAGCGAAGTCCAGAACCTTGCAGCCTTGAGCCAACTCTCGCCACACGGGGGTGTACTCGTCATCTGCCGGGAAGACGGCGACGCCATCGCGCGACAGCGCTTGCAGAACGGCGCCGTTTTCACGGGCCACGGCCTCGACCGTGTGCATGAACTCCTGGTGCTCACGCTGTGCGTTATTGACCAGCGCCACAGTGGGGGCGGCCAGTGCAGCCAAGTCTGCGATTTCACCGGGGTGGTTCATGCCCAACTCAACAACGGCGCAATGGTGCACACCTTCACGCAAACGCAGCAGCGTCAATGGCACGCCGATGTCATTGTTGAAGTTACCCTGCGTGGCCAGGGAACCCTCTGGCCGGTTCAAGGCCTGTTGCCACGACTTCAAGATCGAGGCAATCATTTGCGTGACCGTGGTCTTGCCGTTGCTACCTGTCACGGCAATCAAGGGCAGATCAAATCGGGCGCGCCAGCCTGCGGCCAGACGGCTCAAGGCGGCCCGCGTGTCGGTCACGCGGACGCAAGGCAGATCCGTGGCGACCGTACCGTTTTCCACCAATACAGCCACAGCACCCGCTTGCGCAGCCTGGGGCACAAAGTCGTGCGCATCAAATCGCTCACCACGCAAAGCCAGGAACAAATCGCCAGGCTGCAAAGTGCGGGTATCGGTATGCACACGCAAGACTTCGGTTGCGGCATCGCCTTGCAACACGGAGCCGGCCAACAGTTCATGGGCCAGACCCAAGGTCATCATGGCATTCGCACTCATGCTTGACCTCCCGAATGGACCGATGCGTCGCGGCGCAGTTGCAGTCCGCGCAACGATTCATCTACATCTGAAAAGGCGTACTTCATGCCGGACACTTCCTGCGTCGATTCATGACCCTTGCCTGCGATCAGCACGACATCAACCGGATCAGCTTCGCTCACGGCGTGTGCAATGGCCTCACGGCGATCTTCAAAAACGTCGACACCATCACGGCGCGCCACCCCCGCCAGGATCTGAGACAAGATGTAGGCAGGCACTTCGTCACGTGGGTTATCGCTGGTCAACACCACCTGATCGGCGTATTGATCAGCCACAGCACCCATCAGCGGACGTTTGATCGGATCACGGTTGCCGCCACAGCCAAACACACACCACAAGCGGCCTTGGCGGGCCTGCACCACTGGACGCAAGGCTTCCAGTGCTTTTTGCAAGGCATCAGGGGTATGGGCATAGTCCACAACGACCAGAGGCAACGCCGATGCCACAGCATGTGATGCAGCCTCAGGCAAGCGCACCAACTGCATGCGACCGGGCACAGCACGCAAGTTGCCGCAAGCTTGTGCCGCGTCTTGCAGCGACACGCCCAATGCACGCAACGCACCGACCACAGCCAACAGGTTGGACACGTTGAAAGCGCCAATCACGGGGGCACTCATGCGGGCTTGATCCAGCACTTGCGCACCGGCCTGATCGCGCTCACAAACCAGGAAGGAAACACCCTCGCCTTCGTGACGCACATCGGTCGCTTGCAAGCGCGCCTGTTGGTCAACGCCATAGGTCCAGACATCCAAGGACCGGGGCTCAACGTGATCGTTCAGGGCAAAGCCCATCGGGTCATCGAGGTTGATGATGGCAGCACGCAGGCCTGGCCAGTTGAACAACTCGCGTTTGGCCAACCAGTAGGCATCCATGCTGCCGTGATAGTCCAGGTGGTCTTGCGTGAAGTTGGTGAACTGAGCCACAGCAATGTGCGTGGCATGCAAACGCAACTCTTCAATGCCGATGGACGAGGCCTCAATCGCCGCAGCGCGCAAACCTTGGTTCACAAACTGGCGGAACGTGGCATGCAAGGTCACCGGGTCAGGCGTTGTCAAACCGGTCGACAGCACATCACCCTGATCCACGCGGCCCACACCCAAGGTACCCACCACGCCACAGGGCTGCCCCAATGCGGTCAAGGCTTGAGCCGTCCACCATGAGGTCGATGTCTTGCCGTTGGTTCCTGTTACGGCCACCACTTGCAGCAAGGCGCTGGGCTCGCCATAAAAACCATGCGCGATTTCAGCGCTGGCTGCCTTCAATCCCTTGAGCGCAGCGATGCGACCATCGTTGAACTTGAAGTTCTCGATGCCATCGGCCTCAACCAAGCATGCGCGCGCGCCATCGTTCAATGCAGACTGCACATAACCGCGGCCATCACGGGCCGCACCGGGCCAAGCGATGAAGCCGACGCCGTCTGCGGCTCGCGCAGCAATGGCCCGGCTATCGACGGTCAAAGACGTCACCCCATGCTGGCGCAGCCATTCGAGGGCTTCCGCAACAGAGGCGAGCATCAAGGGTTGTTGCAGTTCGGTGCTCATCAAAAGCTCTCCGGTTCTGCTTGCACGATGCGCGGCTCAACAGCCAAGTCAGGCAACACGCCCAGACGGTTCAAGGTTTGTTGCACCACTTTGCTGAATACCGGGGCCGCAACTTCGCCGCCGTAGTAGACGCCATTGCCCGGCTCATCGACCATCACCGCCACCACGATGCGGGGCTTGTTGATGGGCGCCAAGCCGACAAACCATGCGCGGTATTTGTTGCCCGAATAGCCGCGGCCTTCTTGTTTGTGTGCCGTACCCGTTTTGCCACCTACGCTGTAGCCCATGGTTTGAGCCTTGGGGGCGGTCCCACCTGGGCCCGTCACCATCGACAGCATCTTGCGTACGGCTTGAGCGGTATCCGGAGACACCACACGGTGCCCCACGACAGGAACGGGATCAGCTGAGGCATACCGATTGGCACTGGCTTCCACTTCGGATTCAAAGCCCGTGTGCATGAAGCCCGAACCGCTCTTGGCCTCTTTGTTTGAATGGCCCAAGTCATTCATGCCACCGCGCTTGATCATGGTGACAGGTGTCAAGGTGCCATCGGTTGCGAAGATGGTGTAAGCCTGAGCCAACTGAAACAGGCTGGCCGACAAGCCATAGCCGTAGCTCATGGTGACTTGCTCAATGCGACGCCAGCTTTTGTAAGGACGCAAACGCCCCGTCACCACCCCTGGAAAGCCCAATTGGGGCTTTTGCCCCAATCCGACTGACGTGAACATGTCCCACATCTCTCTGGGCTGCATTTGCAAAGCCAACTTGGCCGTACCCACGTTGCTGGATTTTTGAATGACCTCTTCAACCGTCAAATCCCCATGGGGGTGTGCATCGGTGATGGTTGAGCCATCGACGGATAGACGTCCTGGCGCGGTGGCGATGATGGATTGAGGCTTGACGCGCCCAGATTCCAGACCGATCGCAACCACGAACGGCTTCATGGTGGAGCCTGGCTCAAAGGTGTCTGTCAGCGCCCGGTTGCGCAACTGCGCACCGGTCAGGCTGCGCCGGTCATCCGGTGTGTAGCTGGGCACATTGGCCAAGGCCAGCACTTCGCCGGTCAAGGCGTCCAGCACCACGACACTGCCTGCTTTGGCCTTATGTGCCAGCACCGCATCACGGATGCACTGGTAGGCATAGAACTGAATCTTGGCGTCGATGGACAAATGAACCGGCTCGCCGTCTTCAGCCGGAACCAAGTCCCCGACGGACTCGACCACCCGACCCAAGCGATCCTTGATCACATGACGAACGCCGTCATGTCCAGACAACTGCTTTTGATAGGCCAGCTCAATGCCTTCCTGGCCTTGATCTTCGATGTTGGTGAAGCCCACCACATGCGCAGCAGCTTCGCCTTCAGGATACTGGCGCTTCGATTCACGCAGATCATGAACACCTTCGATTTTCAGGTCTGCCACTTTCTGGGCGACGGAGTCGTCAACCTGACGACGCAGCCACACAAAGTTCGGATTGCTATTGAGGCGCTTTTTCAAGTCCGCCAAAGGCATGTTGATCAGCTTGGCCAACGCCTTCAACTGGGCAGGCGTCGCATCCATGTCTTTGGGAATGGCCCACAAGGATGGCGCAGGCACACTGGATGCCAGCAATTCACCGTGACGGTCTGTGATGCGGCCGCGCGCAGCAGGCAACTCGATGCGCCGCTCATAGCGACTGGCACCTTGCTGCAAATAGAAGTCGTTGTGGATGATCTGAATCCAGGCGGCACGGCCAATCAGCACCGCAAAGCCCAAACCGATCGCGCCGATCAGAAACTTCACGCGCCACAAAGGCGTGCGCGAAGCCAGCAAAGGACTGGTCGCGTATCGCACCGTGGGCATGGCACCCGGCGCCTGGCGACGAGGCTGGCCACGCAAACTGCGGATCAGGTCACCCAAGCGGCTCATTGCAGCACCTCGGATGCCGCCTCAACAGGGGCAGAAGCGCCACGCACGTAATGCGTCACACCAGGGGTGTTGGCAAACATCTGGAGCTTTTCACGCGCGAGCTTTTCAACACGCAAGGGCGTGGCTTGCGCACGCTTGTCTACCTGCAAGCGGTCGTATTCAATCTGCAATTCGTGTGACTGCGCTTGTGCCTTTTCGAGATCCACAAACAGGTGACGCGCATCATTGCTGGAGCGAATCAACCAGATGCAGCTCATCACCAGGACAGCGGCCAGGAACACGTTCAAGCGAGACATCAACGACGCCCCCCTTTACG
>JBDKHX010000117.1:0-5796 GCA_039797415.1 Pseudomonadota bacterium
GGCGCCGGCTACCTGATGAACGATGACTACAGCGCGCAACGCTTCATTGCCAACATCAGCCCCATCCCACTGGTTTTGATCCACGGGACACAGGACAACGTGATTGGGCTCAAGCATTCCGAGCTTCTCTATACACTGGCCCAAGAACCCAAACAACTGATCGTTGTCGCCGGAGGGGAGCACATCCAGGCCTTTGCGCCCAAGTTCGTCAAAACTTACCAGGCGCAACTGCTCACCTTCCTGGATTCACGCCTTCGCCCTTGATCAGTTTTTCATGCCCCACAACTGGAGCCTGCCCTCATGCGCACACGCCTAACCCTGGCCCTGACCGCATCACTGGCCATGATGATGGGCGCCGCCCATGGCGCTGAAAAGTTCACCTACCTGACCAACTGGTATGCCCAAGCCGAGCACGGCGGCTTCTACCAAGCCCAAGCCACGGGCCTGTACAAACAGGCGGGCCTGGATGTGACGATCAAAATGGGTGGCCCGCAAGTCAACATGCTGCAGTTGATGATGGCCGGCCAGGCCGACTGCATCATGGGCTTTGATGTGCAAACCATTCAAGCCTGGCAACAAGGCATCGATGCGGTCACCGTGGCTGCAGCCTTTCAAAAAGACCCGGTGGTGCTGATCGCCCGCCCAGAGGTCAAACAATTCACCGAACTCAAAACCAAGACACTATTGGTCGGTAGCGCAGGCATGGTCACCTACTGGCCGTGGCTGAAGTCCAAGTTTGGCTTCAGCGACAAGCAGATGCGGCCCTACAACTTCAACATCCAGCCCTTCCTGGCTGACAAAAACACCGCCCAACAGGGCTATCTGGCGTCTGAGCCCTTCAGCATTGAAAAGGAAGGCCACTTCAAGCCTTCGGTCTTCATGCTGGCAGACCAAGGCTGGCCACCGTATGCCACCACCATTGTCTGCTCGCGCAAAACCTTGAACGCGCGCCCCCAAGCTGTGGCGGCCTTTGTGAAAGCATCCATGCAAGGCTGGAAGTCCTACCTCAGTGCCGACCCCAGCCCCGCCAACGCCCTGATCAAAAAAGACAACCCCAATATGACGGATGACTTGCTGGCATTTGGCATCCGCACGCTCAAAGCCACGGGCACCGTCATGGGTGGTGATGCGGCCACCATGGGCATCGGCACCATCACCGAAGCCCGCATGAAGCAAACTTACGACATGCTGGTAGCCCACAAGTTGTTGGACCCCAAGAAGGTGTCACTCAAAAACACCTTCACCACCGAGTTCATCCAGAACGTCAAAGTGATGCCGTGACCGCGATGGCAGCCCTCCAGGCCGCGCCTGCAGCCATTGAACTCATTGATGCCGGGCTGACCTACGCAGACGGCACGCAAGCCCTGCAACCGTTGGACTTGCGTGTCCCAGCAGGCCAGTTCATCAGCTTGCTGGGGCCTTCCGGCTGCGGCAAAAGCACTTTGCTCAAGCTAATGTCCGGGCTTTTGACACCGACGCAGGGGCGCATCCAACGTACAGACTCCCGCCTGTCCTACGTCTTCCAGGACGCCACGCTGATGCCGTGGGCCTCGGTTGCCGACAACGTGCGCCTGCCACTGGACTTGGCCCACAGTCCCAAAGCCGTCGCCGCTGAACGCGTTCAACAAGCCTTGGCCACCGTGGGACTGACCGATTTTGCGCGGCACAAGCCGCACCAGTTGTCAGGCGGCATGCAAATGCGGGCATCCATCGCACGCGCCCTGGTAACTCAACCCGATGTGCTGTTGATGGACGAACCCTTTGGCGCATTGGATGAAATCACACGCCATCAGCTCGATGACGAACTGCGTGCCCTCTGGCAACGCCAACCAGGTTTGACCGTCGTCTTTGTCACCCACTCCATCGCCGAAGCGGTATTCCTGTCTCAACGGGTGATCGTGATGGGGGCTCGTCCGGGCCGCATCGTGGCAGACCGCGCCATCGACACGCCCCTACCGCGTGACGAAGCCTTCAGAACCAGCCCCCAGTTCAACGCCCAAGTGCGTGAGCTGCTCCAACTGATGCAAGCCGGATGAAACCCACCATCTTGAACCGCTTGCTACCCATGGCCTTGGCGGCCCTGCTGCTAGGGCTGTGGCAGGCCTGGACCACCTGGGCCGATGTGCCGACATATCTGGTGCCCTCACCCTGGTTGATTGCGCAAACCCTGGCGCAAGACTGGGCATTGCTGAGTACAGCCTGGATCAGCACGCTTCAAATCACAGCATGGGCATTTGTCATGGCCCTGCTGTTGGGCAGTTGCATCGCCTTTGTGATGGTGCAAAGCCGATGGTTGGAAGCGGCCCTGCTGCCCTATGCCATCTTGTTGCAAGTGACGCCCATTGTGGCCATTGCCCCCTTGATCATCATCTGGGTCAAAGACCCCAACCAGGCCCTCGTGATCTGCGCCACCGTCGTGGCACTGTTCCCCATCATTTCCAACACCACCGTGGGGCTGCGCAGCGTCAACCCAGGCTTGCTGGATTACTTCAAATTGCAAGGCGCCTCGCGCTGGCAAACACTGTGGCGCTTGCGGCTGCCCAGCGCCCTGCCCTACATCCTGGCAGGCTGGCGCATTTCTGGCGGGCTGGCCCTGATCGGTGCCATCGTGGCTGAATTCGTAGCTGGCACAGGAGGAACCGAAGCGGGCTTGGCTTTCCAGATCCTGCAGTCTGGCTATCAGCTCAATATCCCGAGGTTGTTCGCGGCGCTGACTTTGGTGACCGTCACCGGTTTGATCATTTTCATGGCGCTATCCGGGCTGACCCGTTGGGCGCTGTCTGGCTGGCATGAAAGCGAACGCCATGTTCGGTAACGCCTCGCAAAAGTGGACACTGATCTGGCACGGCTGCGAAGTTCGTCAGCTTGCAACATCAGGCCAGCACGGCGTCAGTATGGAACTGTCTGTCGCCTGCGTCAAAGCACCCGATGGCACGGAAGGCTATCTAAAGGGCGTCTTGCTGAATTGGCCCCAAGCCACTTGGCAAACCGATGTCCCTTTGAATGACATCTTGGGTGGCGTGGCCGATGGACATTGGCTCCTGGACGGCGTCATGCACAAAACGATGGTCATACCCGGCAACTGCGTCAAGCCACACACCTTGTCACTGCGGCTGATATCCGGCACAGAGCTCTGCGTACAAAGTCACGAATGCCAGATCACTGTCGCGCCAGACGCACAGTTTCAAGAATCGATGGCCTGCTGACCCCGAGGCTACGCCAAGAAAAGGCCGCCATTTGTGAGCTAGTTCCTCGCTTCAAAAAGGGTTCGTACCTAGGATCTCATCACAGACACCAATTGGATGGATCTAGGCTATGCGCGCAGTACTGACAACCACCCTCGCAACCGCAGCTTTGGCATTGAGCCCTTCGGCCTTTGCCGCATCTGGCACATTGGATCAACTCGCCCCCGGCGTCGACGATGTCACCAAAGTGTTGGCCGCCCTGGGTACGCTGGCTCTGTTGTTCGTCCTGAAGACTCGTCCTCAACGCATCGTCAAAATGGATGCAGAGGGCCGACGCTACGACCCCACGGTTCGTGGCTTGTTTGAGGACTGATGCCCTCACTGCCCTGATCCTGGTGCATTCGGTGCTATCGTCATCTTCAATCTGTTGATGACTGCATGGCACTGATTGCCAAAGGAGTGAAGGGTGAGCACCCGTTCATTGACCCCCATCGAGGCCCGCGTACTGGCCGTCCTCGTTGAAAAACAGCACACCGTGCCTGACAGCTACCCGCTGTCGCTCAACGCCCTGACATTGGGTTGCAACCAAAAGACTGCGCGCGAGCCGGTCATGAACCTCAGCGAGGCTGAAGTGCTCAGCGCCATCAATGGCCTCAAAGAGCTCAGCCTGGTCAACGAAGTCAGCGGCAGCCGTGTCGTTCGCTTTGACCACAACATGGCCCGCGGCCTGGGCGTCCCCAGCCAATCGGCAGCCCTGTTGACCATGCTGACACTGCGTGGCCCTCAAACCTCGGCTGAACTGCGACTGCACACTGAGCGGCTGCACCGCTTTGTCGACATCTCATCGGTCGAAGGCTTCCTCGAAGAACTGACTGAAAAGACTCCGACTCGGGTCGTCAAGTTGCCCAAGGCACCCGGCGAGCGTGAAGCGCGCTGGGCCCATCTCCTGTGCGGCGAGCCCATCGTCCCCGCCTACAGCGCACAGTCGTCCGCCAGTTCCGCACCGGATGCGGCTTCACAGGATGAGATTCGGGCCTTGCAAGAGGAACAACGCCGTTTGAGAGCAGAAATCAGCAGCCTGAAAACGCTGGTTCTGCGCATGGCAGCCGAGTTGGGTATCGAGCCCAATGACACCCCATCAGAGGACGTGGATCAGGCATGAGCTGGCACGGCCAATTGGATCTGCAGTACACACGAGACGGCAACCGCACCATCGCACTCGACCGCCACAACGGCCCACTGCGTGTGCTGCAACGTTTGTACCCTGAGGGAGATGCGATCTGCCACCACGTGCTGGTGCACCCTCCCGGCGGCATCGTGGGCGGGGACGTGCTGGCGTTGAACGCCAACTTGGCCCCTGACACCCACGCCCTGATTACCACTCCTGGCGCCACCCGCTTTTACAAAAGCGCCGGCGACATGGCCGAACAGTTGGTACACGCCACTGTGGCTGATGGGGCACGGTTGGAATGGTTGCCACTGGAATCCCTGGCCTACCCCGGCTGCAAAGCCATCAACCGCATGCGCTTCGATCTGGCCCCTCAAGCCCAGATGATGGGTTGGGACATCGTCGCGTTGGGTTTGCCGGCCGCCGATCAAGCCTTTGATGCGCCCACGGCCGCCCACGGCCTGTTCACCCAAGAGATCGATTTACCCGGTGTCTGGCTTGAAAAAGGCACCGTGACAGCGCAAGACAAACTGCTGCTGGACAGCCCCTTGGGCTGGGCCGGCAAACGGGTCATGGCCACCATGTGGTTTGCTTCCGGGCAAGGCATCGACAGGGCCATGGCCAACCAGTTGCTGGACACCGCACGTCAAACGCAATCGAACAGCCACTTGGCTGCAACTGCTGGCAGTACGCAAGTGCATGATCGCGTGATCGTGGTTCGCGCCCTGGCTGATCGGGTTGAGCCGGCCATGTCCCTGCTGACCCAAATCTGGGCCCAATGGCGCACCCTCGCATGGGGGGTGTCCCCCTGCCCTCCACGTGTCTGGCGGACCTGAATCCGGGCCTATCATCGCCCGTTCAGCGTCAAGCAACAAATAATTTCAGGCATTCAGGAGGTAGGAGCCATGAAGGTTCTGCTCATCGACGACCATCCGCTGATCGTGTCGGCGTTGCAATCGGTCATCCAGGGTTTGGGTGACAACATTCAAGTCAACTCAGCAGACAGCGGCAAAGCGGCGCGCGCGGCCTTGGCCCAAGACGCCCAATATGATCTGGTTCTGCTCGACCTGCACCTGGGGGATGCCAACGGCTTTGACCTCTGTGGTCGTGATTTCAGCATCCGACCGCACCAGCGACGTCATCCGCTCCATTGACATGGGTGCCATGGGCTTTGTGCCCAAACGCGCCAGCAATGAAACACTGGTCGCGGCATTGAAGCAAGTGATGTCCGGTGGCGTCTATGTGCCTGCCATGAGCATGGGCGCCGATGTCGCTCCAGCACAATCAGAGCAGCAACGCCACGAGCAAGACCTGCACGCAGCCATCCACCTGCCGCAATGGGGGCTGACACCCCGTCAAACCGACGTGCTGGCGTCTTTGCTCAAGGGCCATCCCAACAAGCTGATCGCTCGTGAGCTGAACCTATCGGTTGAAACCGTGAAA
>JBDKHX010000118.1:0-5379 GCA_039797415.1 Pseudomonadota bacterium
TTGCCCACAGGCACTTTGATCCAGCCTTCGCTGACGCAATACTCTTCGACATCAAAACGCTCCTTGTCGTTGAACAGGATGCCGATGTCGTGCTCAAACACCGCTTTGACGTGGTGCGGGCTGCGTGGGTCGATCGACAGACGGTCGGGCAGGGCGGGCTTGTTGGCGGAGTCGGTCATGTTGTGTCTAGAACGAATAAGTTGAATGGCGTGATTTTCCAGGATTTGTGGGGCGTTCTCAGCTTGAATTGATGGGGATGTGTACGATCCTGGTCAATAGAGGGTGTGAGACCACATGACGCGCGTAAAAATTGATTTTGTTTCGGATGTTTCCTGCCCCTGGTGTGCCGTCGGGCTTGCCTCGTTGGAGTCGGCACTCGGGCGTCTGGCGGGTGAGGTCGAGGCAGAGCTGTGGTTTCAGCCCTTCGAGCTCAATCCCCACATGCCTGTGGGTGGTCAGGACATCGAAGAACATTTGACGCAGAAGTATGGGTCAACGCCCGAACAGCAAGCGCAGATTCGGGCTGTGATCAGGCAGCGTGGTGCTGATGTGGGGTTTGAGTTCAACGTCGATGGGCGGGGCCGCATTTACAACACCTTTGACGCACATCGCCTCTTGCATTGGGCTGGGATCGAGCATCCTGCGCAACAACTGAACTTGAAGAAGGCGCTGCTGGTGGCTTGCCACCGTGATCGTCAGGCCATGGACACGGTTGAGGTGCTGTTGGCTGCGGTGGCGCAAGCCAACCTGGATCTGGTGCGCGCCCGCGCCATTTTGGCCAGTGATGAATTTGCACAGGATGTGCGCGATCAAGAGGCGTTTTACCAAGCCAATGGCATCCGTTCTGTGCCGGCTGTGATCATCAACGAGCGGTACTTGATATCTGGCGGACAGCCCGTTGAGGTGTTTGAGCAAGCCTTGCGCGACAGCTTGTTGTGATCGGGCTGAGGCTAACGGCAGGATGTCGGCAAAATCGTCAAGCCCACATCAATCCATAGTGCGACCAGGACAGCATTGCTGGCTGCGAATGCAGCCAGGCGGTGCAAGACCTTGTTGTAAGTCAGGTGGATCACGCTGTGCACGATGCGAAGCCCCACGTACAGCCATGCCAGGTAGATCGAGGTCAACGAGGTACATGGGCTGACGAGTAACAAGACCCCCGCGACATAGAACAACACTGGCAACTCCAGCAGGTTCATGTAGTTGCGGTTGGGGATGCTGACGTGCGGCGGCACGGCTGATGATTCGCCATATTTGAAGTCGTCCACGACGATTTCGCGGCGCCGCCCTGCCCGTATCCGGGCAATCGGGATCAGCAGCAGCACGCAGCTGGTCCACCAGGCCAGCGCGAAGATGGGATAAAGGATGGCGTGGTTGTTCATAGACGATTCAGATGAAAACGCTTGCTCAGAATGCGGTCTAGCAGTCGTGTGGGTAGCCACAGTTTGAGGATCGGCATCAGCGTGCTTTTGGGCCCTAAACGGATGACCGCTGGGCATTGAGGGCTCAGGACCTTGGCCACCAGCTCAGCCGCAAATTGGTGGGCGGGCATGGCGCCACTTTGGCTTTCGTTGGCGCGGGCCATCACGCCTTCTCGGATGGGGGCAAACAAAGAGGTGGCACTGAGGCTGACCTGATTGCCGGCGTTGTCGCCAAACGCCGATTGGATGCCACCTGGTTGGACGGTGATGACGTCGATCCCCAAGGGTTTGAGTTCCATGCGTAGGGCGTCTGACGCTGCATTCATGGCTGCTTTGCTGGCGCAGTATGGGCCGGCAAATGGCGTGGTCATGACGCCTGACACGCTGCTGATGTTGATGATGCGGCCTCGTTTGTGTTGGGCCATGTCAGGCAGCACAGCGCGCGTCAATGCCATGGGTGCGAACACGTTGACATCGAACTGCTTGCGCCATTCATCGGTGGACACATCGCTGATCGGCCCCATGGCGCCGTAGCCCGCGTTGTTGACCAAGGTGGACACCCAGACCCCCTGTTGCCTCAACGTTTGCAGCACCGCGTCAACAGCATGCGCATCGGTCACATCCAGTGCCAACGTCATGATGCCTTCGGTGCGCAAGTCAGCCATGGTTTCTGGGCGGCGAGCTGTCGCGCAGACGTGATGACCTGCCTGATGGAAGGCCCTGGCGAGCGCTTTGCCAATGCCTGAGCCGCAGCCTGTGATCAAGATGGATTCTTTGGTTAGGCTCATGGTGAATGGGGCGTCTTGGGTGGAGCCATATCGTAGTTCAGCCGCATGTGGGGGCAATGTGTGGAAACCCAGCACGGATCCATGAGGGACTCTAAACTGATATCCCATCAAAGGGAGCCCCTGACATGACAGATTCGACCCCATACACCCCGCCAACCATTTGGACCTGGAGCAAAGAAAACGGCGGGCAATTTGCAGGCATCAATCGGCCTACGGCGGGGGCACGTCATGAGCGTGACATGCCGGTTGGCCGCCATCCCTTGCAGCTTTACTCTATGGCCACACCCAATGGCGTCAAGGTAACGGTGATGCTGGAGGAGTTGTTGGAGCTGGGCTTGACGGGGGCGGAATACGACGCCTGGCTGATTCCGATCAGCGAAGGCGAACAGTTCAGCAGTGGTTTTGTGGAGATCAACCCGAACTCCAAGATTCCAGCTTTGATGGACCGCAGCGGCGACCGGCCGATTCGGGTGTTTGAGTCCGGTGCGATTCTTCAGTACCTGGCTGAGAAGTTTGGCGTGCTGTTGCCCACCGATGCGGCTCAGCGTGCCGAGTGTCTGTCCTGGCTGTTCTGGCAGATGGGGAGTGCTCCGTTCTTAGGTGGAGGCTTTGGGCACTTTTATACCTATGCCCCCATCAAAATCGAATACGCCATTAACCGGTATGCCATGGAGGTCAAGCGCCAACTGGATGTGTTGAACCGACGGTTGGCTGAGTCCGAGTACGTTGCCGGTGATGCCTACACGATTGCGGACATCGCCATTTGGCCTTGGTACGGTGCGCTGGTATTGGGCCAGCTTTACGATGCGGCGACGTTTTTGCAGGTGCAGGAATACACCCACGTCATCCGTTGGGCCGAGCAAATAGCCCAGCGCCCGGCGGTGCAACGAGGTCGCATGGTCAATCGGACCTGGGGAGACAAGGCCAGCCAGTTGCGTGAGCGGCACGATGCCACTGACTTTGAATCCCAAACGCAGGACAAAACCGACGGCAAGGCGTGATCAGTTCACGCCTGAGGTAGCAGTGCCTTGGCCGCCTCAATGCGTAAAGCCAAAGGCACTGACTCGTCATTCATCACATTCAACAAAAACTGCTTGGGGCTGATGCTGTCCCCCACATGGACCATGGATGGTGACGATGACGAAGCCACTGTGCCCATGATGGGCGGGCGCAGTTGGGCCCAAGCTGCATGCAACTCGTCAGGCTTGATGCAGTCCAGCCGAGACAACAGTTCGGCCTGACCATCTTCGTTGGGCGGGATGTCCAGCCATGGCGTGTCAGAAAAAACCGGGGCCAGATCGGGTGCCACAAAAGCAGACCACTGCTCTGTTTGGGTTTCAAAAGGCGGCAGGCGGGTGTCGCTTTGAATGGGCAGCGATTGGGTGCGTTCAGCTGCAAGGTCTGGCAGATAACGCTGGCGCAAGGCCTCTGCAAACGCAGTGGCTTGCGTTGTGGGAACTGCCTGGGCCCATGAAAACCAGAGTTGATAGGCATCCGACCCGGACACCGAGATGGCGGGCGCCGGCAAGCCCAGATCGGCTTGGACGCCTTGCCAGACCCTGGAGGCCTCAGCCCAACTGGCCGGTTGGGTGATTTGCAGCACCACGGCCCGAGTCACGTCTGATGGCACGCTGGCGTCGGATGGCCGCCCGATATAGAGGCGATGCAATTGGGCTTGCAGTTTGGTCATGCGGGGTCCTTGGCTGAACCGTCAGGCTTTGTTGACTTTACCCGCACTGCGTTTGCCTGTGGGTGAGGTACGACGCGCAGGTTTGTTGTCTGACAGCGCATATTGTTGATTGACCTGTTCAATCCACAGCAGCGAATCAGCGTGCGACAAAAAGCGCCGCAAGTAGTCGGGCGACAAGGCTCGCATCAGCTCCAGGCTTCGCAGCACCAGCATGTGTGAGTTCAGGGGCCCGGCGTTCTCAGGGCCACGGCCAAACGCCGCGTCCACTTGGTTTTCTGCGGCGATTTTGGACCAGACCTCGCTGAACGCACGCACGCTCTTCATCTCAGTCTGCTGGTGATGCGCTGGGTGACTGACTGGGTCTGCGCTGTCGCTGGACAGGGTCTGGATGTAGCGGTTCAGATCGGCCAGGGGGGACGAGTGTTTGGCCGAAGGGGCCATTGTCTTTTTGGACCCCGCCTCGCTGAGTCGTTGCTCGTAGTCGCTCAAGCCCGCACTCAGCTTATTGGCCAGAATCAAGGCCACACCCGGCGTTTGCGTTGGCAGTCGCTGAGCCAGCGTGGCCAGGTATTGAAAGCGCACAGGATCAAGCTGCTGGGCCCCTTGCTCGCGCAAGGTGCTCAGTCTGGCCTCGTAGGAGGCGGGATCCATGTGTGCCTGATCGGTCATGGCGCGGTGGGCTTGTCGCCTGCTGTTTTGGGCACAGGTGCCATTTCGACGCGGCGGTTCAATGCTCGGCCTTGTTCGTCTGCATTCGACGCCACAGGTTGTTCTGCGCCAAACGCTGCCGCAAACACTTGTGACGAGGGCATGCCCTCTTCGATCAATGCGCGGGTGACCTTCAAGGCGCGCTGCGCAGACAATTCGAGGTTGTCCGAGAAGCGTTGATCCTTGCCGTTGCGCATGCGCTTGTCATCGGTGAAGCCGCTGACCATCAGCATTTCATGGCGTTCACCCAGGTAGACCTTCAGCGGTGGTACCAGGCTTTTGAGCAACTGTCGGCCATCGGGTTGCAGCTCGTCTGAGCTGACGGCAAACAGCACACTGCCACTGATGCCAATGCGGCCGTTGTTCAAGGTGACACGACCGGATCGCAATGGAATGGCCAAAGCCTTTTCCAAAGCCATGCGGCGTTGCTCTTCCATGCGGCGCTTTTCAATCTCGGCATTGAGGTTGGCCACCAACTCCATCTGCACCACCAGCACGCCAACCAGGATCAGCACAAAGGCGCCCAACAGGCCCGCCATCAGGTCGCCGAACACGGCCCAAACGGGTGCGGTCTCCTCGCTGCCATCGCCTCGTTCGTCGAGGTCGATCATCGTGCGGCCCCTTCCGCGTTGGCTGCTTGCTTGCTATGCAGCTTGCGCAGGTCTTCGACGATGCCTTGTTGTGAGGTGATGCTCAGGTCGATCACTTCACGGGCTTGGGCGACGTAGTAGGCCAGTTGTTCATCGCTGCGGGTGAGGGACTGTTTGATCGA
>JBDKHX010000119.1:0-5605 GCA_039797415.1 Pseudomonadota bacterium
GCCGGCGCTGGCCTGGGCCGCAGCCACGCCCTGCAACTGGCAGCACGCGGCGCACAAATCGTCGTCAATGACCTGGGTGACACGAAGGCGGTGGTGGACGAGATCATCGCGGCAGGTGGCCAGGCCATTGGCTTCAGCGGATCAGTCACCGATGCGGACGCCATGAACCGCATGGTTGAACAGACCATGGCGCAATGGGGTCGCATCGACATCCTGGTCAACAACGCTGGCATCTTGCGTGACAAGAGCTTCAGCAAGATGACGCTGGATGACTTCCGTCTGGTGGTGGATGTGCACTTGATGGGCGCTGTGATCTGCACCAAAGCCGATCTGCACCAAAGCCGTCTGGGAGATCATGAAGACGCAGCAATATGGCCGCATCATCTTCACCACCTCGTCATCGGGCCTGTTTGGCAACTTCGGACAATCCAACTACGGCGCGGCCAAAATGGCGCTGGTGGGCTTGATGCAGACCTTGTCCCTTGAAGGCGAGAAGGCCAACATCCGCGTCAATTGCCTGGCCCCTACGGCAGCCACGCAAATGACCGAAGGCATACTCACGGCCGAGGTGCTGGCGCAGTTCCAACCAGAACGAGTCAGCCCTGGCCTGGTCATGCTGGCCAGTGAACAAGCGCCCTCACGTGCCATTTTGTGCGCTGGCGCTGGCACGTTTGCATCGGCTCACGTCACCCTGACCGAAGGCCTGTATGTGGGCGCTCGCGAGGATGCAGCCGATGTGTTGGCTGAGCAGTTTGACCAGGTCACAGACCGCCATGGCGAAGTCGTGCCGCCCTACGGCATGCTGCAGTCTCAGCGTGAACTGAGCAACGCCACCAACCGCAAGCCATGATCCATGGCCATCACATGGACCGCGACACCACCCGGTTGCGGCCTTGTGATTTGGCCTGATACAACAGCTCATCTGCTGCGGCATACACATCCTCTGGGCGCGTGGCCTTCGAATCAGGCCCGGCCCACACCAAGCCAACACTGGCTGTGATGACCTGATGTGCGGCCAGTTCATGGGTGATACCCAGAGCCTCGATGTCAGCACGGATCTTGTCGATGAAGGACACGATCTTGTCAGCGGGGTGATCCACGCTCAACAAGATGCCGAACTCCTCGCCACCCAAGCGGAAAAACTGATCACCAGCACGCTGCAAGTTGCCCTGGATGACCTGCGCCACACGTTGCAATACTGCATCACCCGCAACGTGACCATACCGGTCGTTATAGGCCTTGAACTGGTCGATGTCCAACATACAAAATGCCACGGGCGTGCCGTTACGGCGGTGCCTGGCAACATCCGCCTCGAAGGCCGAGTTGAAGTGCCGACGATTGAAGGCCCCCGTCAATTCGTCGGTAATGGCCATTTCAGCCAGCCGCTGGTTGGCAGCTTCCAAAGCACGGGTGCGGCGCTTGACCAGGCTTTCCAGCTCGGTGTTCAAGGCCTCTTGCGCGGCTAGTGCCTGACGTTCGGCTTTGAGTTTTTCTCGCCTCAACGTGTTCATCTGATCGGCCAGGCCAAAGGCCAACAGCAACACTTCCAGCGCCGATCCGATTTGCAAAAAGTTCTCGGTGACGATGTTCGATGGCACAGCTCCCAGCACACGCAGGTAATACAGCACCACCCCCACCGCCAACAAGAAAAATGCGGCACTGAAAAAGCGTGCCGGACGATACCCGCGCAGCGCCAACAAAATGCCGATGGTGAGGGCCATCACAATCTGAGTCACACCAAACGGAATGCTCAGCGCAAACGCCAAGGCGTAGTAATTGAAAAATGCCGGTGTCACACACAACACATTGCCGACCAGGGCAAACAGCATGATCCTGTGCATCAAGCGTGGCGCCGTGCTGCCCGTGTGCAGATAGGACACCATGAACACACCGAACAAACAATACGACGCAGCGGCCGCCAAGGGCAGGATCTGATTGTTGAAGTTGGGCGAGTTGGGCCACCAGTACTGGAAGGCATAACCCCGAAAGATCAGGCCCCAGAACAAAAATGCCGCCACGTAGGCTGAATACCAAACAAATGAACGCTGCCGGGTCGATATGAACAAAAACAGGTTGTAAAGCAACACTGTGCCGAGGGCACCGAAGTACAAGCCAAAGGCCAGGGTTTCAGTCTCTAGCGCCTGCACGTGTTCATTGGGGTGCCACAGTTTCAGGGACACGGCCTCCTGCAAACCGTCATGGCTGGACAAGCGCACATAGAGATCCAGCACCTCGCCGGCTTGCATCTCAATCTGGAATGTCGGCACACGGGTCTGAATGGGACGACTACCGAACGGGTGACGATCCCCGGTGATCTGATGCTGGACAACCTGACCATCCGGTTTCACCACGTACCATTGGACCTCGTCTTGCAGGGCCGTCCCGACGTCGACCATGCGTCGGATAGGTGTCGAACCCGTGTGGTGCAAACGCATGCGAGCCCACCAGACAGATTTCGAAAATCCGAAATTGAACGTGTCTGCGTGAAAGGCTGACCAATCGCGGTCACGCGCACGGACATCCGCGAGCTTCAGGTGGCCTGGCGCATCTTCCAGAATCTGGGCATTCCAGCCCAGCGCCACTTGTCGCTCTGCACCCGTGAGGGTGATTTCTAGCGGCACAGCATGCGCCCATGGCACCGTCAGGCAGAACACCAGAACAGCAACCCAGACACGGGATGAGAAAGTAGCCAAGCGGCTCAACCAAGTCATCGGCAAATCATAAGCCGGTGATCAGGACTGACGACGAAATTCTCCAGGGGATTTTCCCGTCCATCGCTTGAAGGCATGCTGAAAGCTGGTCTGATTGGCAAAGCCAAGTGCCAACGCAATGTCGATCAAAGGTAGGCGGGACTCCCTCAGATACGACTCGGCCTCCGACTGCCGCACCCGGTCCACCACGAATCGGAAACTCATGCCCGAGGCTTCCAATCGATTCTGCAAGGTTCGGGGCGACATGTTCAACTCAGCGGCCAGGCTGGCCAATGTGACATCCCCACGGTCGAGTTGTCCTTTGAGTAAGCGCTCCAACCGGTTCAAAAAGCTGCCGGATCGCTCGGCCAGGCGGTCAAGCTGTTCTACCGCTTGTTGCTGCAAGATGCGGTTGACCAGCGGCTCTTGCTGGGTCACGGCGAGGGTCAAGTAACGGCCATCGCCCATCAGCGCATTGCGAGGTTGACCAAACCGGATCTCACCGCCAAAGAACGACCAATGCTGATCAATCACAGCGGGCGCGGGTTGCATCAGATCGATGTTGAAACGCATGTCGTCACGGCCCGTCAGCCACCGGGCATACCAAACCCAAGAACCCAGCGTGAGCAAAATCAGCCGGTTCGATTTGACCGTGGTCATCTGACGCACTTCCAAAACGAATTGCTGGCCTTCCTGATAGGTTTGAACCGTCTCGATGTCGTTGAGTAGATGATGAAAGCGCACGACCACGCTTCCCACATCACGCAAACTGCCGCTGGTCATGGCCAGAAAGCCGATCAAGCCAGCGTGGCGGGGCTTCATCTGCGCTGACAGGGTCAAGGACAGCAATGGGTCTTGCAAGGCCGATTCGGAGGCCATCATCAACGCCTCCCACTCACGTACCTCGCAGCGCGCACTGGTGTCCAGCGTCGTCAGTTCGCGCAAACGTTGCTCAGAACAAACCACTTCAGGCGCCACACCCTGCTGTTGTAAAAAATCCAACACTGCCCGCACGTATCCCACGCTGACTGTGTAGCCATCGGATATGTCGAAATGGGAGTCATTGCGCTGCATAGGCTTAGATACTAGGGGTTCACTCCCCTTTTGTCTGTTCTGATAAACGATGACTCAAGGGGGATTCATTGCCAGTTTTTGATCGGCCATCCGCTCATAGGATGACACCCGTAGTTGTTCTGAGGCGGAAAATCCGCTGCCCATCAATCGTTGAATGCGCTCCTGCTTGGTGTCGTCGGCCAATGACACATCGGCCAAGATGACTGATCGGGCTTGCAAATATGCATGTATGCGCACTTGCCACGCTTGCTCATCACGATCGAGGTCCTCCAGCCGATCGGTGGCCTCTTTGCCAACCAAGACTTCACGCAAAGACCGCAACTCAGCCACAGAGCCGCTACGCTCTCGCCAATCTTGTGTCACGGCTTGCAAAGTCGGCGCCACTTCTGCCGCATCCAGGTTGGCTTGCAAGGCTGCAGGCAAAGCCTGCCGTAAAGCCTTGATCTGATTGGCCTTTTGGACAGGGCTCAAACTGCGATCATTGAAGATCTCAATTTTGTCCACGGTGTATTGGTCATAGGCATGATCCATGGAAAAAAAGGCTTGAACTACATCCGCTGTGAAGCTGCGCGAACGCAAATCCACCAAGAGTGCCAAGCGGTCTTTGGGTACCATGGCCGCCCCACCCCGAGATTGTTGAGACAGCAAATCCAATTGCTGCAGGTATGCCAGATACCCATCCAGCAGTGCCAATGCCTGCTGAGCCGCTGGTGGACGAAGACGATGCTGTACGTAGGCCCGCATGCGCGCGTTGAGTACCGCATCGGGTTGCTCTCCACGGCTAGACAGAAAGTAGTCAAAGACCTCACGTACACCCCTATCAAGAATGAGCCTACCTTGCTCGTCCTCGCGTAGCTCGCCAGCTACCTCGGTGCCGGCCAGGGATGAAGGCAAGCCCTCCAACCCCGTTTTGAAAGTTGGTGCGGGCGCATGGGATACCGGCATGCCAGCAGAAGCAGACATCCAGCTAGACATGCCATCGGCTTGAGACCCTGGCTTGGTGTCGTTCACGGCGTGACGCCCCACATAAGCCAACCACATCAACAAAGCAGCCACCACTGATGCACCGATCGCCAAACGTCTGCCCCAACGGCCACGCTTGCCATCCATCACAACCCGACCAACTGCCATGCTTAGACCCCTGCCAGCTTCAGACGGTTGGCGTGCTGACGATACAGCGCCACGGGATCAAATAGGCCGCGCAACCCAATAGCCTGGTTGACAGCATCCATGTGATTCATGTTGTAGTCATCGCGGATCACCGTACCCAGATGTTGCGCACATTTGCCCACCAAGCCATCATTAGCTGCCCCCAAGAAGGCGGCCGATGTAGCTGTCAAGAATAGATCCAAAGGGTCCAAGGGGTTGGTCACCACAGCAGTGCCACCCCATGAGTAATAACGCACACCATTAACTGATGCCGCACCTTGACCGCAAGCAGTTGCGGGAACGCCCGCTGGATATTTCTGGTTGTAGGCCTTCATGGCCGGTGTGGTCAACGAATTCAACATGGCCACTGAGTCTTGCGGCAGGCTTGGGTTACCAGACAGATACGCCTCGATTTTCCCCAAGCCATTAACTAGCGCCGCCACAATCTCTGTGCCAGCCGGGCCTAAAACGTTTGAGAACCCCAACACAACATCGGCCACAGGTGTACCTGCGTTCACACCATCCACACTGGTGACTGAAGCCACCTTAGCCGGCATGATCGCAGCCACATAACGGATCGAATGAGCACCGTGGCTGTGACCGATCAGGTTGTACTTGGCGGCCCCCGAAATGGCCATGATCTGCTTGAACTCCTTGAGGAACTGCTCGTTGCGCACATCGCTGGAGTTCAT
>JBDKHX010000120.1:0-5531 GCA_039797415.1 Pseudomonadota bacterium
GAGCATTCACTGCCACAGCAAACAGCATCAGCCGATCGGTGTTTTTTTCACCCCCGGTCATGACTTGATGGAAATAGGTTTTCATGAAGTATCGCGTCAGCTTGGAATTTAGGACTTCTTCAGGTCCCTTCTTCGACGTTTAAGGAGAAAACCTGAAGCGCAACATCTCACCTTGAGAAATCATTCAACAGATTTCACACGAACCGAGGCTAGGACCCGCCATGAAACGCGTATTGATTGTGGAAGACCAGACCGACATCAGAGAGCTGATTTGCTTGACGCTGGAGCTGGAAGACTACGAACTGCACGAAGCCGACAACGGCGATGGCGGTTATGCAGATGCCCGGCAGCATGGACGGCATTGAAGTGTGCAAACGCCTCAAGGCTGACAGCCGCTACAGCAAGACCAAGATCATCATCTTGAGCGCCAAGGGACAGGACCACGATAAACAGCAAGGTAAACAAGCAGGTGCAGATGGCTACCTGACCAAACCTTTCAGCCCCAAGCAATTGCTGGAAGTTGTCAACAAGCACATCGGCTGATTCATCACATGGCATCCGCCCCTCAACCCGGAAACTACATCACCCCCGAGCAGTTGTGCATCGGGCTGTTTGTCCATCTGGATCTGACCTGGACGCAGCACCCGTTTACCTTTTCCAGCTTCAAGATCAAATCGCTGGACCAGATTGCGACCATCCAGACACTGGGATTGACCCAAGTGCGGTATTCGCCCGAAAAAAGCGACTGCCAACCATTGGCCCCGCCACCTGCTGACGCACCACCGCCTCCGCCCCCCTTGGCTGCCCCACCCAGGGAAACCGACCCGGCCTTTGCGGCCAAGCGCGAACGCATGGCGCGACTGCAAGCACAACGCGACCGCGCTGCAGCCTGCGAGAAAGAGCTGTTGTCAGCAGCCAAGACCGTCAAGTCCATCAACAAGGACGTGTTTGCCAAGCCAGATGAGGTGCGCGAGTCGGCCAAATCCTTGATTGCAGGCATGGCCGCGTCGATGTTGGTCGACGCCGATGTGTCCATCCAGCTGATGGCTGACAAAGTCGGTGACGAGGATGTGTACTACCACTCCTTGAACGTGTCGATTCTGTCGATGATGTTGGCCAAGGAGCTGAAGGCCCCACCGCCGGTGATCCAACTGGTTGGCATGGGGGCACTGTTCCACGACATCGGTGAGCTGGAGATCCCCGATCGCATCGCCAAAAGCAAGGACCCGCTGAACAAAGCCGAACAAGGCTTGTTTCAACAGCATTGCGAATACGGCGTCAACATCGGCAAAAAGATGAGCCTGTCGCCCGAAGTGTTGCAGGTGATCTTGCAGCACCACGAAAAGGTCGACGGCTCGGGCTACCCCAGCCAGGCCAAAGCAGCCCAGATGTCTCTGCTGTCGCGCATCGTGTCCTTGGTCAATGCCTACGACGAGATGTGCAACCCCAACAACATCGCCAAGGCCCTGACACCGCACGAAGCCTTGTCGACGATGTTTGCGCAACAACGTTCGCAATACGACCAGTTGGCCATGAGCACCTTTGTGCGTTGCATGGGGGTCTACCCCCCAGGCACCATCGTGGTGTTGAACAACGGCGCCACAGGCATGGTGGTATCGCAAAACACCACCAAGCCTTTGCGCCCGGTGGTGCTGATCTATGACGCCAGCGTGCCCCGAGAAGAAGCCATTTTGGTGGACCTGGAAGTCGAACCCGACGCATCCATCACCAAAACCTTGCGACCAGCTCAACTGGCGCCTGAAGCCCATGCGTATTTGTCTCCCCGCAAACGCACGACCTACTTCTTCGACAGCGAAAGCGGAAAGGTCGGCGGCTGAGCCGAGGCACCAACATGAGCAAAACCGTTTTGATCGTTGAAGACTCCGGTAGCTTCCGCATGGTGGTCAAGATCGGCCTGGAGCGAGCGGGCTACCAGGTGATCGAAGCCGCCGATGGCGAACAGGCTTGTGCGCTTTTGGACGGCCAGGCCATTCATCTGGTCATCTGTGACCTGAATATGCCCGTCATGGACGGACTGACCTTTGTGCGGTACATGCGCACCTCAGCCTACGAATTCACCCCGGTGATCATGTTGACCACCGAATCGCAAGAACAAAAGAAAGCGGAAGGATTGGAGATTGGCATCCGTGCCTGGGTCACCAAACCATTTCAGCCCTCGCAGTTGATTGACGCAGTCCAAAAGGTCTGCCCCCACTGACAAATAGGAACTCAGGAGCTTTCTTGATGAACTCGCGCCAAATCCAGCTGGTCCAGTCCAGCTTTGCCAAGGTCGCCCCGATCGCCGATACGGCGGCCGACCTGTTCTATACCCGGCTGTTCGAGCTAGACCCTAGCTTGAGTCGTCTGTTCAGAGGGGAGCGCACCGAACAGGGTCGCAAGCTGATGCAGATGATTGGCGCAGCGGTGCGTGGACTGGATGATCTGGACAAGCTGGTGCCCGTGGTGCGCCAATTGGGCGTGCGCCACCTGGGTTACGGCGTTGAGGATAGTCATTACGACACAGTCGGCGCGGCCCTGCTGTGGACACTGGAACAAGGCCTGGGGGCTGAATTCAACGGTGAAGTGCGCCAGGCATGGACCGAGGTCTATGGCGTGTTGGCTCAAACCATGAAGGATGCCAACAAGGTTGAAGCGCAGCCCAAAGGCATGAGCGCCAATCAGACGGTGTGGTTGGCTGCGCTGGTGGCCGGATTGGTGCCTGCGCTGGTCGGCCTGCTTGCCAAAGGTGCAGGCGGCCATGGGTGGATGGTATTGGGCGCCGGCCTGGCTGGCGCCGTCGGTGCGGCACTGTGGCTGCAAGCGCGCCTCACAGGCCCATTGCAACAAGCCGTTGCCGCCGCACAAGGTTTGACCAAGCTCGACTTCAAAACCTCCGTCGAGTCGAAGGCACAAGGCGAAGTCGGGCAATTGTTGGCCTCATTGGGTCTGGTTCAAACCATCATGCGAGCCTCGCATGATCAAAGCACCAGGCGCCAAACTGGCAAGGGCCAAGGCCCAGCCAATGGCTTGTCTGCCGCAGAAAGCATGCGCCTGAAGCAAGCGCTGGATGTGGCCGCCACCAACGTGATGGTGGCCGACGAAAACCTCAACATCGTCTACACCAACCATTCGTTGGCCGAGATGCTGAAGGTGGCCGAGTCCGACATCCGCAAGCAATTGCCACAGTTCAATGCCGCCACCGTGATCGGCACGAACATCGACGTGTTCCACAAGAACCCGGCCCATCAACGTCAGATGTTGGGCGTGTTGAAGTCCACACACAAGACAGCGCTGACCATTGGTGGACGCAAGTTCCAGTTGATCGTCAACCCCATCGTCGATGACAAGGGCCAACGCCTGGGTACCGTGGTCGAATGGCAAGACCAGACAGAAGCCCTGCTGGCGCAAGAAACCACACAACGCCTGGCTTCTGAAAACCAACGCATCAAGAATGCGCTGGACAAGTGCACCACCAACGTGATGATCGCCAACCATGCCAACGAAATCGTTTACATGAACGAAAGCCAGTTAAGCATGCTGCAAGGCAATGAAGCCGAACTGCGCAAGTCACTCCCGCATTTTGATACCCGCAGCCTGTTGGGCAAGAACATCGACGTGTTCCACAAGAACCCGGCCCACCAACGCGGCTTGCTCAGCGCGCTAACCAGCACGTATCGAACTGAAATCAAAGTGGGCAAGCTGGTGTTCAGCCTGATCGCCAACCCCATCCACGACGCACAAGGCCAACGCCTGGGCACCGTGGTGGAATGGAAGGATCGCACGGACGAAGCCCACACCGAGGCCGAAATCTCGACCATGGTGGGCGCTGCCAACGAGGGCGATTTGTCGCACCGCATGGTGACCGACGGCAAGGCAGGCTTCTTCAAACTGCTGGGGGAAAACTTCAACATGCTGGTTGACACGATGAGCAAGACCATCGTCGAGGTTCAGTCCGCCGCAGTTCAGTTGTCCAACGCCGCCACGCAGGTGTCTGACACCTCGCAATCGTTGTCGCAATCGGCCTCATCTCAAGCAGCGGGCGTAGAACAGACCAGTGCCTCGTTGCACGAAATGGCCAGCTCGATCAAACAGAACAGTGACAACGCCAATGTCACCGACGGCATGGCCACGAAGGCCTCCAAGGAAGCGCTGGAGGGTGGTGACGCTGTGGTGCAAACCGTGGCCGCGATGAAGGACATCGCCAACAAGATCTCCATCATCGATGACATTGCCTACCAGACCAACCTGCTGGCGCTGAACGCTGCCATCGAAGCAGCCCGTGCGGGTGAGCATGGTCGTGGCTTTGCTGTGGTGGCTGCTGAAGTTCGCAAACTGGCTGAACGCAGCCAGGTGGCGGCGCAAGAGATCGGCCAGTTGGCCGGGTCCAGCGTGGCGCAAGCCGAACGCGCAGGCTCGTTGCTCAAGCACATGGTGCCATCGATCAACAAGACCAGTGAACTGGTGCAAGAGATCGCGGCGGCCTCAGGTGAGCAAGCTGAAGGGGTCAACCAGATCAGCAGCGCAGTCGAACACCTCAACTCTGCGACGCAGCAAAACGCTGCAGCCGCAGAAGAGTTGTCTGCCACCTCTGAAGAGTTGTCGGCACAAGCCTCGCAACTGCAAAACGTGATGGCCTACTTCAAGCTGCACCCCAAGATGACGGGCGGTTCTGGCCGAAATTACTGATCGACCACGTCGACACAAAAACCGAAGGGGCCGAAAATGGCCCCTTTTTTTCATGCTTCCGATGGTCTGAGCACCGGTTTTTTGAAGGTTCGCTCGAACATCATCAATGCCTCGACGACCTTTTGAGGTTTGTAGGGCTTCAGGATGAAACCCGAGGCCCCGCTTTCACGCGATACCTTGACGTTGGCTGGGGTGCCTTCACCCGACACCATCACGACAAACACGGAGGCGTCTTGCGCATGAACCTTTTTCAATATCTCCAGGCCACTTTGGTCTGGCAACTCGATGTCGAGAAACACAATCCGCGGCATGTGGGTTTTCACGGCGTCCATCGCCTCGGCCGCATTGCGCGCTGCCCTGACAGGCAGGATATTGACTTGGCGCAGCAAGCCCGCCAACAGCTCCCGGCTGCTACCCACGTCTTCAACGATGAGGATGTCATCACCCATAGATCCACTCATCACACCCCTCCTGCTATGCGCATCTGCCCCAAAAGCCCGGAAGCATCAGCGGTGTTTCCTTTCACCACGCATTGCTCCAACTGGGCAGCCAGCTGCGTCAATTGATCAAATCCGAAACAGGCTGCGCCGCCTTTGATGGCATGAGCGCGTCGTTGCACATCAGGCCAGTTGCCCGCGTCACAAGCTGCTGCCAAATCGGCTAGTACAGCGGGTAAGCGCTCTCGATAACGCTGCGACAAACGATCAAACCCTTTGAGCGATTCAAACGTCAAGTCAGCATAGCGGTCATCAGACTTGGGCAAATAGGGCGCCAGTTGGCCAACCCATTCGGCACCACCCGCCACATCGACCTGGACTTGCCCACTGAAGCCAGCAGGCAAATCC
>JBDKHX010000121.1:0-6959 GCA_039797415.1 Pseudomonadota bacterium
ACGCGGCTTGGGCTCGGTCAACATTTCGCCCAGGGCGGTCTTCAAGGCAATCGGGTCCTTCAAGGCACGCTCGATGGCATCCATGGCAAATTGCTGCAAGTCAGCCGGAATGCGGCCCGGCTCGTCCGTCGCACCTTGTTTGGGGTCTTTGTACAACTTGGGCGGATCTTCGGGCTCCAAGCCCTCTGTCAGTCGCGTCAGCACCTCACGTGCCAATTCGGTTGTTTCTGGCACACGGAAGCCCACGGAACAGGTCATGCACTCGCCTTCGGCGATACCGTCGTGCGCCCAACGCGGGGGCAGGTACAGCATGTCGCCAGGCTCAAGCACGTACTCTTCTTCTGGCTCAAAATTGGCCAGGATCTTGACGGGCATATCGGGTAGCAAGCTTGCGTCCTTGATCGGCCCAATGCGCCAACGACGGGTGCCATGTACCTGCAGCAGGAACACGTCATACGAGTCGTAATGAGGTCCCACGCCTCCGCCGTCACTGGCGTAGGAGATCATCAAATCGTCCAGACGGGCGTCGGGCACAAAGCGGAATTGCTTGATCAGGTCATGCGCGGCGGGCACGTGCAGGTCCAGGCCCTGCACCAGCAAGGTCCAACGAGGCTGATTCAGCTTGGGGATACGGGCTCGGGTGATGGGGCCATGGTGCAGCGCCCATTCAGGCGCAGCCTTTTTGCCTTTTGACGGACCGCCTTCCACAACCAGGCGAGATTCCACATCATCGCGGCCAGCCAGTTCAAACATTTCTGCACGGCTAACGGGCGAGACCACGCCTGGGATGGCTTGACGGATCAGCAAGGGCTTTTTTTGCCAATACTTGCGCATGAACGTTTGCGCGGACAAGCCGCCCAACAGTGGCCAAGGCTGATCTAAGCCCGGAGCCGAGGCTGGGGCAGTTGCGACGGGGCCCGATGAGGCCTTTTTCTTGGTGTTCGGTGAAGATTTCATCCCCGCATTGTGCTGCGATCCGGCCTTGATTGACCATGACAGGGCTCAAGGGCGATGCGCTCATGAGATGATTGCGACATCATGATGATTTCCTCCCCCTGCGTCGTCAGCCTGACCTGGCGACTTGAAGATGCGCAAGGCGTATTGATTGACGAGCTGACCGAACCCATGGAGTTCCTGGTCGGCGGTGATGACCTTTTGCCCAAAGTCGAAGAAGTCCTGACGGGACAAACCACCGGCTTTGAGGTGCAACTGAGCCTGGAGCCAGACGAAGCGTTTGGCGACTATGACGCGCAGTTGGTGTTTTTCGAGCCGCGCGAGATCTTCCCCAAGGAAGTGTCTGAGGGCATGCAGTTCGACGGCCCGCCTGAGGGCGCACAAACACCTGACATGGCCAAGGATGTGATTTACACCGTCACCGAGGTGTATGACACCCACGTGGTGCTGGATGGCAACCACCCGCTGGCCGGGATTGGCTTGCGCCTGTCGTTCAAGGTGCTGGATGTGCGCACCGCGACGACCGAAGAGATCGAACAAGGCTCCGTCGGTGAAGCCCCATTTGTGCTGGGCATGGGCGCCCCGGCTAACGAAACCCTGCACTGATCACAGCGCAGGATTGAAAGCAGGCGTCAGGCGCGGCCGGTAGAACCGAAGCCGCCCTCGCCTCGCTCGGTTGCCTCGAACGAGTCAACTTGGCGGAACGTGGCTTGCACCACCGGCACGATGACCAATTGAGCGATGCGCTCCATGGGTTGCACGGTGAAGGCCGCCGAACCACGGTTCCAGCAACTGACCATCAGCCTTGGTAGTCTGAGTCAATCAGGCCAACCAGGTTACCCAACACGATCCCATTTTTGTGTCCCAAGCCGGAACGCGGCAGGATCATGGCCGCCAGGCCTGGGTCGCCCAAGTGCATGGACAAACCGGTGGGGATGAGTTGGGCCTGACCGGGCTCCAACACGATGGGGGCGTCTAGGCAGGCACGCAGGTCGAGGCCGGCGCTACCGGGCGTGGCGTAAGCGGGCAAGCAGTCCGCCATACGGGCGTCCAGCACTTTGATGTCAACAGTGGTCATGATTGGATGGAATAGGGTTGGGTGGCCAGACGTTTGGCCAACTCAAGCATCAAGGCTCGTGCCAAGGTGAGTTTGTCGACGGCCACGCCGTCACTGGGCAAGGCGTGATGCGATTGGGCATCGACCACCAGCAAGGCGTTGTCGTCCTTACCAAAGGTGGCAGGACCCAAATTGCCGATGATCAGCGGGATTTGCTTGCGCTGCAGTTTGGCACGCGCATGGGTCAGCAACTGTTCGCTTTCAGCGGCAAAACCAACGCAATAAGGCATACCGCCTGCGGCGTTGGCCTTTTGGGCGACGGCAGCCAGGATGTCTGGGTTTTCAGTCAACTCAAAAGTGGGCGCAACCTTCTTGCCCTCTTTTTTGATTTTGTGTTCGGCCAAAGTGGCAGGGCGCCAATCGGCCACCGCAGCCGTGGCGATGAATACGTCGCTTTGGGCGGCCATGGGCAGCACAGCGTCATACATTTGCTGCGCCGTCATGACGTTGGTGCGCTGCACGCCACGGGGCGTCGGCAGATGCACGGGGCCAGCGACCAGTTGCACGATGGCACCAGCTTCGCGGGCGGCGCGCGCCAAGGCAAAACCCATCTTGCCGCTGGAGTGATTGGTGATGCCACGCACCGGGTCGATCGGCTCGAAGGTGGGACCGGCGGTGATCAGGATGCGCTTCCATTGCAAGACTTTGGGCGCCAAGGCTGCAATCAAGTCTTCCAGCAATTGATCTGGCTCCAGCATGCGGCCATCGCCGACTTCGCCGCAGGCTTGGTCGCCAGCGCCAGGGCCCAAGATGGTGGTGCCGTCTTGCTCCAGCAAGGCCACGTTGCGCTGTGTAGCCGGATGGGCCCACATTTCGCGGTTCATGGCTGGCGCCACCAGCAGCGGCACCGTTTCACGCGGACGGGCCAGGCAAGTCAGGCTGAGGAGCTCATCTGCCCGACCCTGTGCCAGTTTGGCCATGAAATCAGCACTAGCGGGGGCAATCAAGATGGCATCCGCTTCACGACCGAAGTTGATGTGCGCCATGTTGTTGGGCTCGCGCGCGTCCCACTGGCTCATCAAAACCGGGCGGCCCGATAGGGCCTGCATGGTCACCGGCGTGATGAAGGCCGCGGCGGCCTCAGTCATGACCACTTGAACGGTGGCGCCAGCTTTGGTCAGCAGGCGGACGAGTTCAGCGGATTTGTAGCAGGCGATGCCGCCTGTCAGCCCCAGCAGAATATGCCGGCCTTGTAGATCTGTGCGTTCTGACATGGCTGGCAACTCTAACAGGCTTGGCCGCCGCAGCAGCGGCCCGCACGCTTGACTGCGGTCCAAACCGCAAAAAGACCGAAATCAGGCCGCGACGGCTGCGCTGGACGAATTGACGGCCAATTGGTTGCGGAACGCACTGGGAGACACACCAGTCCAACGCTTGAACGCAAAGGTGAAGGCGCGGCGGTCGCTGAATCCCAACTCGTCGCTGATGGATTCCATGCTCATGGCACGGCGACGCAGCATGGTCTTGGCGCGGTACAACTTGGCTTCAGACTGGATGTCGACAAAGCGCACACCTTCAGTTTGCAGGCGGCGCTGCAAGGTGCGAGGATGCAAACCCAATGCGGCGGCAGTGGCTTCCAGGCCTTCACGCAGCAATTCAGGACGGCGCTCCAAGGCCCAGCGGACATCGTCCACGATACGGCGGCCACCGACGGCAACGGCCAGTCGTTTTTCGATCTGCTGGCGGGCTTGGCCCACGACATCAGGCACAGCGCCCTTCAGGGGCATGTCCAACCAACGACGGTCGATCACCAGAGCATCCACCCCTTCGTTGAAGGAAACCGGCACACCAAAGTGCCCTTCAAACTCTTGCGACAGGCGGCCTTCAGGCTTGGGTTGACTCAACCGCACCGAGATCAGCCAGTTGTTTTGTTGGGTCACTTTTCGGATGATCTGGAACACAGCAGCCAAGATGACTTCACGTACGGACGAGAAGATTGGCAAGTGACCGCCAGGGAATGGCAATTCGACACGGACGTGGGCTTCGGTACCGAACTCGTCCAAGCGCAACATCATCCAGGGCGTGATCAGATCGTGCGCCCAACTGGCTGCCTCCAATGCTTCACGCAAGGTGGATGCCGAGTTGATGAACGATTCAAATTCATTGAATTGCTCAAAAACAAAGGCGTCTCCCAGCGCAAAGGGGAAGTAGCGGGTGGCCGAGCGCTCAACACACAATTGAAATGCCTTGTGCAATCCAAACGGCGACACGCTGGATGGCGCTTTGGATGAAATGCCCGCCTCGCGCAAGACTGGATCAAGCGCAAAACCACAGACATTGGCTGCTTGAGCCCAACTGTTGATGGACGGCAAAGGAACAGTGGTCAGAGCATCGAGGTTCGTCATACAGGCACCATGCGAAAGCTGCGAAAAGCTTACAAACCCGCAAACAGGAAACACTTGTTTCCACAAAAACACCACCCGATTACGGTCAAACATTTATGCAATGTTCATGAATGAATAATCTAGTGCCTTCAATGAAAATGGACATGAGGGGTGCGATTAAGGAAAGGAATAATTCGCGCACAAACCACCTCATTGAGGGGTGGCCTTTTCGGACTCTGACCCGGTGAATACCCTGAACAATCATTTTCCGATGCTGAATCCGCCTCAAGGATTGCTTGCAGAATCAAATAGTTACATTCGTATCACGAAATTAACTTGCAAAATGCAAAACATGCTGAAGCCAACGCGATTGACGCCCATTCACCCAAGCACAGGTGTGCATCAATACTGATAAACGGCGCAACTCATCACCCGCAACAACTCATCATGCGGGGAGAAAATCGAAACAACTGGATGCAAACGTAGTCAAATATGACGTGCAATCACCGAGATCAAGCTCGGTCACGCCATGCACTGGGGGTGACGCCTTCCCAGCGTTTGAAGGCTGCTGTGAAAGCGCGCCTATCCGAAAACCCCAACCGAACACTGATGTCGTCGATGGACTGTTCGGCTTGAAGCAGCCATTGGCAGGCCAATCGGTGGCGCATGCGGGCCTGAATGTTGAGGTAACTCTCGTTTTCGTCTTTCAAGCGACGCTGCAGGGTGCGGGGATGCAATCCCAGACGCTCGGCCATGTCCTCAATCCCCAGTTCAAGCAAACCGGGTTCGCGGCTGATGCGCTCTTCCAGCTCAAAGGCCATGCCTTGCCGGCGGGCTTCTTTGTCCAGTCTTTGCTCAGCCAACTGCTGAGCTTGCTGATGCAGAACCGGAAAGGCCCCTTCCAGGGGAAGGTCCAGCACACGCCGCTCAACAACCAGGGCGTAGTCAGGTTGGTTGAACCGCACGGGTACGGCAAAGAATGCTTCGAACAGGCCTGCGCGACCTGACGCATCGCCTGGAACCTCTACGCCCAGGAACCCCTCTTCAGATCCCTGCAAGGATCGGCCAAATTTGCGGACACTGGCCAACACAGCCTCTTGCACCAGGTACAGCGGCAGACGGGCAGACATGGAGGCAGGCAAAGCCAGTTGAAAACCGAGTGTGATTCGGGCCTGATCGCCCTGCTCTTGCAGATCGATCGTGAGCCAGGGCAGGATCACTTTGGCCGCCAACTTGGCAACCTGAAGGGCATCGCGCAGGCTCGGGCTGGTGGTCAGCAGGGTTTCAAATTCGGGCAGGGATTCAAACGCAAAGGTGTCCCCAAGGACAAACGGGAAATGCTTGTCTGGTGACAAGGCGACGCTTTGCTCCAGCAGGGAGATCAGTTGCAGGGGCGAGACCCTCGCCTCTTCCAATCGGATGAGGTCCACCTTGATCCCGGCTTGCTGGAACAAGGGCTGTACGTTGAATCCACATTTGGCGGCGGCCTTGATCCAGCTGGACAACATGAACAGCGGAATGGGCTTGAGCCCCAAGGCACCTTGAACAACCGACGAAACTGACATAAAAGAAAGCGGCACTCCCAAGACGGGTGTGCCGCAGTCTACCCAATGACGGAGGAGGGTCTACTGGGATTTATCAACGTGCCATCACAGTGCGCATGAATTCGCTCGCTTCCACCGGGTTGCGGGCCTGGTTAAACCCTTGCAACCATTCTTCGTAACCGGGCTGATCCACCTCTTGCCAAGGGTGGTAGCTGGGTTGGTAGTACGGCAGGTAGTGCTTGATGATGGGCGCCACAAAGCCACCAGGCTTGAGCAACCACCAGTAGCCCTTGGCCTTGATCTTGACGCGCTCCATGAAGGTGAAGCCGTCTGCCTTGAGCATTTGGTCGACAAAGCGATGGATCACGGCCGGGAACATGTAGGTGCTGTGCAGCAAGGCCAGGATGCGGGTGAAGTAGCTGACGTGGGCGTAGTCCTGCATCACGTCGTAGGCCACGCCTTTGTGTTCGACTTCTTCGATGGCATGCCAGGCGTACATGGCGCGCACATTGGGGTGGGCATCCCGCATGATGTCGCGCTTGTCGAACATGGCATGGGCGCCGATGGCGGTGAAGTGTTCCAAGGCGCCGGTGATGGCCAAGGTGTATTCACGGCTGTAACGCGAGCGGTATTGGTCAAACAGCAGGTTTTCCAGCCATTGGGTCATGCCATCGACATCCATGCCCTGCGCACGCAGGCGGGCGTTGTATTGGTTGTGGACGATGCTGTGTTGGGCTTCCTGGCGGTTGAAGCCTTGGATGTCGGCCAACAATTTCGGATCGTGGACACGGTCGCGGAAGTCGCGCACCGAGGTCATGAAAAACCTCTCCCCTGGCGGAAAGATGATCGACATGGCGTCGAAGAAGCGGGTTTTGAATGGGTCGCCACCAAACCAGTACTTGGGGATGTCGCCATCCAGACCAAAGTCAAGGCGTTCACGCGGGATGATCGGGTGTTGCTGGGCTGGGTTTGTGCTTGTCATGTCAGCGTCAATTCTTGGGAAGCGATGGCGCTACTTTA
>JBDKHX010000122.1:0-5767 GCA_039797415.1 Pseudomonadota bacterium
TATGCTGCCCGCACTCGAATCAGGTCCACTGATCAAAATTAGAAAAATCAACCACGGGAGGTTCGTTTTGACAACCGGCATCCATTCCCCGGCTCACGCAGCCTTTGCAGACACGGTCCCTCGACAAAGCAGCCAATCCTTTTCATTTACCGGCAGCGGGAGTGAATATTTCAGGATATGGATTGTCAATCTGCTGCTGACTTTGGTCACGCTGGGCATTTACTCGGCCTGGGCCAAAGTTCGTAAAACCAAATACTTCCACAACAACACCGTGGTTGATGGTTCTTCCTTTGAATATCACGGCAAACCGGTCGCGATCCTCAAAGGACGGGCCATTGCCTTCGTACTGGCCGTTGGCTATAACGTCATGATCAACAGCGGAAGCGGCTGGCTCGCTTTCGGCGCTTTGCTGGCTTTGGCCGCAGGCCTGCCCTGGCTGCTTTGGAAAAGCCTGCAATTTCGCGCCTGGAACACGAGTTGGCGCGGTGTGCGATTTGGCTTTGGCGGCACCATCGGCGAAGCCTACAAAACCTTCTTGCTTTGGCCCTTTTTGGCCATTGTGTCGCTGTACGCCGCGCTGCCCTTTGCCCACCATCAAATCAAAGCCTGGCAACACTCACGCGCCCGATTTGGCCAAACCGAGTTTTCAATGACCCGCTGCGGCTGTTTGCCGCCGTCAGCGCAAGCCAAAACCCAGCTGAAAAGGCCGCCGCCATGGAATCGTTGGTCATCGGGGTCGGGGTGATTTACCTCGTGCTGCTGGCCATTGGGCCGATGATGGCAGCCAAAATCTTCAACACCCTCTGGAGCAACACCAAGCTGGGCCCGCACCAGTTTGAATGCCGGATCCCGATGGGACAGGCGGCCTTCGTGGGCATCACCAACTTCCTGGGCATTGCGGTCACACTGGGTCTGTTCATCCCATGGGCCGCGGTTCGGTGGTCCAAGCTGCGCGCGCAGCATCTGGTGATCCATGCCACCAGCCCACTGGATGAATTTGTAGCCGCTGCCGAGGCTGAAACCCGGACTTTGGGCGAAGGGGTTGCAGACCTGGGTGATTTCGATCTGGGATTGTGATGACCGTTTTGGATGCCAAGTATCTGGATGGCCGCTCCACGCGGCCACACGCCGTCACCGTTCATCTGGACGCAACAGGCGTCCGGATTGAGGGTTTGGACAGCCACAGAGTCGAAAACTGGACCGATATTGAAAAGTCCGAGCGCACTCGCCACGGGCCTCGCAGACTGACTTTTCAAGATGGTGCCTACCTGGATGTCGACGATCGCAGGGCATTCGATGACGTCTTGGCCCAGTTGGGACATCGCGACAGCTTGGTCGTCGGACTCCAAATGTCATGGAAGGCAACCCTGGCATCCTTCATGGCACTGTTGGCGGTGCTGGCCATGGCTTATCGCTGGGGCCTGCCTTGGGCTGCGCAAGAATTGGCGCAAAGCATACCCATCAGCGTCGAACAACAATTGGGTGAATCCGCCTTCGAACAACTGGACGCTCGGTGGCTGAAGCCCAGCAAACTCGATCCTCAACACATCGAGCGCCTGCAGCAACGGTTTGAGGCAGCGGTACGAGCACAACCCCAACCCACCCCTGCCTACCGTTTGGTATTTCGAACTGGGGGCCCACTCCAGGCCAATGCCCTGGCTTTGCCTGGGGGCATCTTGGTCGTCACCGACGAGCTGGTGGCTCTGGCGCCAGACGACGATGCCATCCTGGGGGTGCTCGCGCACGAGTTGGGCCACGTTCAACACCGCCATGTCACGGCCAGCATCATCCAGGCCAGTGGTTTGTCCATGGTGGCATTCGTGTTGTGGGGTGACGTCAGCACCTTGCTGGCTGCAGCCCCCGTCGCCTTGATGCAAGCAACCTATTCGCGCGAAAGCGAAACACAAGCAGACACCTACGCGATTCACTTTATTCAGGCGGCAGGCTTGCGTTCAGCCAGTGTGGCCGAGCTGTTCGAAGCCATGCAGAAACAAAACGGCGAGGAAGGTGGCAGCGTTTGGTCCAGCCATCCCGATACGGGTGAGCGTGCCGAACGGTTTCGCAGACGATGACTTCACAAATTGCATGACTCGGCGCCGTGGCCATGGCGGCGTTAGAGGAAAATACGTTCCCTGAACTAGGAACCGCATGCACGCTCATTCTGCAAAAGAACACCAACGCAGCCCTCAGCCACTCCCTATGGCTGACGGTGAACTTGTTTTGGCATCCTTTTTGGTGGACTTGGATGCAAAACTGCATTTTTGCCAAGGTGAAGTCACCCTGAGCAATCGCCGAATCTTGTCCCGCGAGCAGCCCTCAGCCTCCTGGCTCAGTTGGCCATTGAGCCCGGACCTGCACCTCAAGCACCATGACCATGCAGGCGTCGGCACCCTTGAGTTGCACAATGCAGAAAAGCGACTCGCCTGCTGGCGCTTCACCCTGGACGCGCACAGCCAGGCCATGCGCCTGGTCGAGCAGTTCGAGCGCCTGCAGTCTGCCCAAAAAACAGGTGAAGCCCAAGCCGAGGACGAAGCTGGCACCTGCCCCAGCTGCCACGCCCAGATACCACCGGATGCCGAGGAGTGCCCGGTTTGCCATCGCGAAACGCAAACCCCGCCTTCAACCTGGGTGCTGCTGCGGCTTTGGCGTTTTGCCAAACCCTACCAATGGCAACTGTTGGGCGGCTTTTTGCTGACCCTGGGCTCGACCGCCGCCACGCTGGTGCCCCCCTATCTGACCATGCCCTTGATGGACAAGGTGCTGATCCCCTTCCAGAACGGCCAACAAATTGACTTGATGCTGGTAGCCGCCTTGCTGGGTGGTTTGCTGGGATCGGCCCTGTTTGCTTGGGCACTGGGCTGGGCCCGTACCTACATCCTGGCTTTGGTGTCTGAGCGGATCGGGGCAGACCTGCGCACCACCACCTTCGAGCACTTGCTGCGCCTGTCATTGGACTACTTTGGCAGCAAACGCACGGGCGACCTGATGAACCGGGTTGGGTCTGAAACCGACCGCATCAACGTTTTCCTGTCACTGCATGCGCTGGACTTTGCGACCGATGTGCTGATGATCGCCATGACGGCGGCCATTTTGGTGTCCATCAACCCCTGGCTGGCTTTGGTCACTTTGGTGCCCCTGCCCTTCATCGCCTGGTTGATCCACCTGGTGCGTGACCGCCTGCGCACCGGCTTCGAAAAAATCGACCGCGTCTGGGGTGAAGTCACCAACGTGTTGGCCGACACCATTCCGGGCATCCGCGTGGTCAAGGCTTTTGCGCAAGAAAAGCGTGAGGCTGATCGCTTCCGCGCTGCCAACCAGTACAACCTGCAAGTCAACGACAAGTTGAACAAAACCTGGTCGCTGTTCTCACCCACCGTGTCGCTGATGACGGAGATCGGCTTGCTAGTGGTGTGGGCGTTTGGCATCTGGCAGGTCTCACAAAACCACATCACCGTGGGCGTGTTGACGGCATTCATCGCCTACATCGGTCGCTTTTACGGCCGACTCGACTCCATGAGCCGCATCGTGTCCGTCACGCAAAAAGCGGCCGCGGGCGCCAAGCGCATCTTTGACATCCTGGACCACGTCTCCAACGTGCCTGAGCCCGCGCAGCCCGTCAAAATGGACAGCGTGCAAGGCCGCATCGAGATGAACAGCATTGGCTTTCGATACGGCAGCCGCACGGTCATCCGCAACCTCAGCCTGGACATTCAGCCCGGCGAGATGATTGGCCTGGTCGGCCACAGTGGCAGCGGCAAGAGCACCCTGGTCAACCTGATCTGCCGCTTCTACGACATCACCGATGGCGCCATCAAGGTAGACGGCGTGGACATCCGTCGCATTGCGATCTCGGACTTCCGCAAGAACATCGGCCTGGTGCTGCAAGAGCCCTTCCTGTTCTTCGGCACCATCGCCGAGAACATCGCCTACGGCAAGCCCGACGCCACGCGCGAAGAAATCGTCGCCGCAGCCCGAGCAGCCCATGCACATGAGTTCATCTTGCGCCTGCCGCACGGTTACGACTCACTGGTGGGTGAGCGTGGTCAAGGTTTGTCTGGCGGTGAACGCCAGCGCATCTCGATCGCCCGCGCCTTGCTGATTGACCCGCGCATCCTGATCATGGACGAGGCCACCTCTGCGGTGGACACCGAAACCGAAAAGGAAATCCAAAAAGCACTGGACAACCTGGTGCAAGGCCGCACCACCATCGCCATTGCGCACCGTCTGTCCACCCTGCGCAAGGCCGATCGCCTGGTCGTGATGGACCGCGGCCAAGTGGTCGAAGTGGGCCCGCACGATGAATTGATGGCCAAACAAGGTGCCTACTGGCGCCTGTATGAAGCCCAGGCCCGCAAGGCAGAACAGGATGTCGTATGAAGCCAAGTTTGAACCTGAGCCGCAATGCCTTTGGCAAATTGGTCTACACCGATGAAGCTGGCGTGGATCACATTGGCGTGACCCCTGTGCGCGCCTTCCCCATCGCCGCCCCCAACGAAGGCCTGTCCATCGTCAGTGTCGATGGCCATGAACTGAGCTGGGTAGACCGCCTGACCGACCTGGCCGCCGACGCACGCCAACTGATTGAAGAAGAACTGGCGGTGCGTGAGTTCACGCCCTCGATCAGCCGGATAGCCAAGGTGTCCACCTTCTCCACCCCCAGCACCTGGGACGTCATCACAGACCGAGGCCAGACCCAATTGATCTTGAAGTCTGAAGACGACATCCGACGCCTGGCAGAAGGCCAATTGCTCATCGCCAGTAGCAGCGGCTTGCAATACCGCATCCACAACTGGCTGGACCTGGACAAGGCATCGAAGAAGTTGCTGGAGCGCTTTCTGTAATGACCGAGATTGCGTCCCCAGGTGGGGTGACCCGCGTGCTGTCGCTCATCCCGCCGATGACGCAGCTCAACACGCCCTACCCCTCCACGGCCTACATCACGGGCTTTTTACGATCGCGTGGCGTGCCCGCCATGCAAGACGACCTGGCCTTGAAGCTGGTGCTGCGCCTGTTCAGCGTCGAAGGTCTGACTGCCGTCATGGAGCGTGTACAAGCCGTGCCGCCCAAAAAGCGCACACCTGCCCTGCATGCCTTTGTGGACCAGTTCGAGCGTTATTGCGCCACCATCGGCCCCACCTTGCGTTTTTTGCAGGGGCGCGACCCTACGCTGGGCCACCGCATCTGCAACCGCAGCTTTCTGCCTGAAGGCCCCCGCTTTGATGCCATCGAGGCCTACACCATTGGTGAAGAAGGCGACGACCCCATCGGTTGGGCCTTTGGTGCCCTGGGCATGCACGACCGCGCCAAGCACCTGGCCACGCTGTACCTGAACGACCTGGCCGATGTGCTGCGCGACGCGATTGACGAACGATTCCAGTTCGTCCGTTATGCGGAATCATTGGCCGCCAGCCAAGCCACCTTTGATCCATTGGCCCAGGCTTTGGCCGCGCCCCGCAACCTGGTTGACGACCTGTTGTGCGAGTTGGCGATTGACGCCGTCCAACGCCACCAACCGCAACTGGTGCTGGTGTCCACGCCCTTCCCTGGCAATGTGTACGCCGCGTTCCGGATTGCTCAAGCCATCAAGGCGCATGACCCCAGCATCGTCACCGCATTGGGTGGTGGCTTCGTCAACACCGAGCTGCGCGAGTTGAGCGAGCCCCGCGTGTTCGACTACTTTGACTTCGTCACCTTGGACTCGGGTGAGCGCCCTTTGCTGGCTTTGCTGGAACACCTGCAGGGCAAACGATCCGCGCAACGCCTGGTG
>JBDKHX010000123.1:0-5240 GCA_039797415.1 Pseudomonadota bacterium
CTTGGTGCCCATGATTTTCTTGGATTCGTTGGTGATACCCCAACCGACCAATGCATCGGGATTAAAAACGGGAATGCGCAGGATCTCGCGACCCGATGGCAACCCCAACACACGAACGTCACCGGTATGGCCACCCGACCACAGGCCGTAATAGCTGTCCAGCTCACCGGGTTTGAGGTGGGTGCCCGACCCGGAGGCATGCGAGGACGAGTCACCACCCGCAGCCGATGCGCCACCCGAAGCACCTGAGCCCTTTTTGTCGGTACATGCGGCCATGCCGACCGTAGCCAAACCTGCCACGGCGGCAGACCCTAAAAATTTGCGACGGGGCAGACCGTTAGCAAGGTCCAGCTTGTTTTGATCATCTCGGCTCATGATGCGCGTCCTCAGCAGTGTGTTGGTGATGCACAAGCTGCATCCATCTGAGTCATCAGATCAATGCACATGTACAAAGCGAATTCAGGCGCGATCGTCTGCCTTCGATGGCTTGGTTTACTTGACGCAACGCAAGCCATGTAACTAAGTTCAAGCCCCGCGTTGCTTTATGTGCGGGCTTGATCCGGTTTAATTTTTTATTCTTGGGGCACTTCTAGAATCCAACCAATTCTGTCTGGAGCACCCATGAAATCCCTGCGTCTGGCCCTTGCATTGGGCACCCTCTCCACTTTGCTTGCCTGCAGTCCCAAAGACCCAGCACCAACATCCAACAGCGGAACACCTTCCCCCGTTGTTGCAGAAGCCAGCGCCCCGGTGGCTGCCGCACCGGTCAATGAAGCGGGCAAGAAAATTTATGGTGCCACGTGTTCGATGTGCCATGCAGCTGGCGTTGGCGGCGCACCCAAACCAGGCGACAAAGCCGATTGGGCACCGCGCATTGCGCAAGGTATGGATGTGCTTTACAAACATGCCCAAGAAGGCTTCACGGGCGCCAAAGGCATGATGCCCGCCCGTGGCGGCAGCCCCTCCATCAAGGACGATGACCTCAAAGCTGCGGTTGACTTCATGGTCGATCAATCTCGCTGATTGAGGACATCAAATGCCCAGCCGCCGCGACTGGATCAAAGGGGCTGGCATTCAATTGGGGGCGTTGGCTTGGCCATCAGCCCTGGTGCCGTCACTTTGCCATGCTGAGCTTGTTCCCAGCCTGCGAGAGCCGCGCACTTTGATGGGGACCCGGGTGGACATCGCCTTGGAGTCCCCCCAACCAGATCGCTTGCAACCGGCCCTGAATGCGGCCTACCGTGAGATGACCCGGCTGTCGGACATGATGAATCATTACAGTCCGACCAGCGCCGTCAGCGCGATCAATGCTGCCGCCGGCATTGCCCCTGTGGCCATTGAAGCCGAGCTGATGCAAGTGCTGCGAATGGCCCAAGCTGTCTCACACAGAAGTCAAGGTTGTTTTGACATCACGGTCGCATCCATCAAGGGCTGGCGCTTTTCTAACGAAGCGCGATCCATGCCCAGCCCAGAAGACATCGTTCGGCAACTGCCTTTGGTTGACTATCGGCAGTTGGTGCTGAACCCACGCGAACAGACCGCATTTTTGAAACGCCAGGGCATGCGCATCGACCTCGGTGGGATCGCCAAAATCTACATCCTGGACGCCGGCATGCGGGTATTGCGCCAGCAAGGCGTTCACAGTGCCATGATCAATGGCGGCGGCGATGTACTGGTCATGGGCTCACACCAAGGTCAACCATGGCGAATTGGGGTACGTGATCCCAGAGAACCAAGCACCTTGATCGGCACCATCGAACTGAACGATGGCATCGTGGCATCGTCAGGCGACTATGAGCGGCATTTCGACCATGAGGGCCACCGTTATCACCACATCCTGGACCCCAGAACCGGCTACCCAACCCAAGGCTTACGTGGCGTCACATTGGTTGCCCAGAGACTGGAACAAATCAATGGCTTGGGCGCCGCCATCATGGTGATGGGTCATGAAAAGGGGCAATCATTGGTTCGGCACTCGCCCGGATTGGATGCGATGTGGGTTCGCCAAAATGGGCAAGTCTGGCTCAGCCCTGGGATGTCTCGCAAACTGCTTTGAGCATGCGCCCCTGCCGCAAGGCACCTCAACGATGTTGGGGATACCAGGAGGCGTCCACCTCGTTGAAGATCGAGCCACTGTCAGGATCGACTTCATGGTACGGACCTGTACCGCTATGGGTAGAGTCGGAAGCCGGTACGAACTGACCTGTCTTGACATCAAAGACGTAGATTTCGCCTTCTTCGATGACGTAGTGCCAGCCATGCAAAGCAATTTGCCTGCGTTCCACACGTTGACGAACCATGGGGTAGTCCATCAAGCGCTCCAGTTGCAGCACCACAGATCGCTGCTCGGTACGGCGCAAGGCCTCGTCTGTGACTTGAACAGGTAAAGCCGCTTCGCGGGCCAGATCGAGCCAGGAGTTGAGATTTTTGGCCTCAGGTGAGACTTCTTCGTAGATGGCCTTCATGGCACCACAGTGCGAATGACCACAGACGATGATGTGACTGACATGCAGGTTCAGCACGGCATATTCAATCGCCGCTGCCGTGCCGTGCAAGCCCCCACCACTACCGTTGTAGGGCGGCACCAGTGCCCCCACATTGCGAACAATGAACAACTCACCCGGACCCGCGCCAGTCAGCATGTAGGGAACCAAGCGAGAGTCGGAACAACCCACAAACAAGATCGTGGGGTGCTGTCCCTGCGCTACCAGTTCCTTGAACTGACCTTCGTACTTAGGGAAGTAATCCGTACGAAAACGCTTGATCCGTTTGAGTAACTCGTCGTCCATTTATTGCAGCAAGGGTGAGTCAGCTGCATCCAGATCGGCACCAACGACCTCCCAACGAGAAGCCAACATCCTCATGGTCTGTCGCATGGCTGTGATCCAAGCCTGCTGACGCAGTGATTGTGCCACTGCCTCTTGCACGGTCTCAAACTCTGGCTGCACGCCGGGATCGCGAGACAGCACCTCGACGACATGCAAGCCAAAACGACTGTGGACCAAGCGGGGCAACACGCCCACATTGGCGCTGCCCTCATCTTGCCCAATCAGCTCTTTGGCAAACTCAGGGACACAATCTGCGGCTTGCAGCCAACCCAGATCGCCTCCGCGCTCACCACTTGGACAGTTTGAGTTGTCCTTGGCGGCTTGCGCAAAGCGATGGGGATCTGCACGCACGTCCAGCAGCACCTGCTCGGCGCGAGCACGCAGACGGTTGATGTCAACCCCATCGGTCACGGCAAAAAGAATGTGACGGGCCTGTACCCGCTCACCCACAGCAAAACGGGCTGGGTGCGCGGCATGATGTCGTCGGCAAGCTTCTTGATCGGGGTCAGGCACCACCACGTGCTGGGCAACCCAGGCATCGATGGCTTCTGCAGCCTCTTCGGACAACACACCGTCTTCCGGTGTGGGATCTTCAGCCGCCAACAGACCTTCTTCGATGGCCGCCAAACGCAACAACTCCAGGCTGGCACGTTGGCGACGTTCTGCGGGCGTCAAGTCTGCGCCAGCCGGAGCCAGCACCGAAGCACCCACACGCAGGGCATGCGCCCCAGATTCAGAAGCTGCAGACAACATCATGGTGTTTACTCCGACAAACCAATCTTGCGGCTACGAACCACTTGCCATGGGCGAGCCAGATAACCCACCGCACCAAAGCCACTCCACACGTGCACCAGACGGGTGAACGGGAAGATGACGAACAAGCTCATGCCCATCACCATGTGAACCTTGAACACGGTTGACACGTCAGCGATCAAGGCTGCGGCACCACCACGGAAGGTGACAATGTGCTGAGCCCAGTCCATCAGCTTGAGCATCTCTGCGCCATCGTTGTGATGCAAAGACACCGGCACGGTCGACAGGCCCAGGCCCAGCGTGGCCAAGATCCAGAACAGCACCAGGAAGTCGCGGCCCTTGGAGGTGGCGCGGATGCGCTCATTGCTCAGGCGACGATGGATCAGAATCAGCAAACCGATCAAACCAATCGAGCCCAAGGTGCCACCGGCCACCACAGCCAGCAACTGCTTTTGAGCAGGAGACACACCCAGTGCATGGATGATTTCATGCGGGGTGAGCATGCCGAAGAAGTGACCGAAGAACAGGCCAATGATGCCCAAGTGGAAGAGGTTGGAGCCAGCACGCAAGGCGCCGGTGGACAACATCTGACTAGACTCACTGCGCCAGGTGTACTGATCGCGGTCAAACCGAACCAGGCTGCCCAGCAAGAAGATCACTGCGCAGATGTAGGGATAGATGCCAAAGAAGAATTCATGTGTGAGGCTCATGCTGATGCTCCTCGTTGATTAGCCGATGCGGAACGCCGCACGATCTGGATGGGTTGAGGCTGGTCCGGGCTTTGTTGGCCCTTTGAGGAACAGCCCGCGAAGGCTTCAGGCTCTGCCCAGCTGGCATCCATGTCTTCGTCTTCGGGCACAGCCACGGTTTCAACCGGCTGTTGACCGATATCCAACACAGCGGCCAGAACGTGGGCATAGAGGCTGCGACGCTTGATCAATGCCGTATGAATGGCGTTGAGGATGTGTGCAATCTCGCCGATGAAGTCACGCATCTGTGCTGCTGGCAGTGTGGAGACAAACTCCAACACCACGGGCAGGTAGTCAGGCAACTCTCCACCGACCTTGTCCGGGTCCAGCAACATGCCGCCTTGCTCGTAGGTCTTGACCAGGTCGATCATGGCCGGGCCACGATCACGCGAGTCACCATGCACATGTTCGAACAAGTGCAGGGATGTGGCACGACCGCGATCGAACAGATCCACATAACCTTGTTCGGTGTCGATGATGTCCTGGTCGACCATGGCGCCCAGCAACATGCTCAGGCCACGCAGACGGTCAGGCGACAAGGCCGATTCCGACAACAGGACCTTTTGCAGATCGGGCACCAGTTCGCGCAAGGCTGCGTCTGGGTAGGTCAGCATGCGAGCCAAAGCCCGCAAGCTGTAAGCAGGGGTATGGCTCATGTTCAGACCTCAGACTTGATGGGGATGGTGCGACGCTTGGTGCCGCCAAACAGGCTGCCTTCAGACGCGCCATCTGAACAACCGTTGCCAAAGGTGAAGCCGCAGCCACCCTTCATGTCAAAGGTGTTCTCGGCGTACTCGCGGTGTGCCGATGGGATCACGAAGCGGTCTTCGTAATTGGCAATGGCCATCACGTGGTACATGTCCTCAACGGTGTGCTTGTCCAGGCCAACCTGTTCCAGCACGCGCTTGTT
>JBDKHX010000124.1:0-10603 GCA_039797415.1 Pseudomonadota bacterium
ACCACGCGGCCTTTTTTGGTTTTAACCTGTGACCTGTATGACCATTGCGACGTCGCCCTCACTGCCCATTGAATCGCTCAGCCCATGGCGCGCCTGTGTGGCCCCCATGCTGGACTGGACGGACCGTCATTGCCGCTACTTCCATCGGCTGTTGAGCCCCCATGCGCGCTTGTACACAGAGATGCTGACGACCGGCGCTTTGGTGCACGGGAACATGACCCGCTTTTTGGAATACAACGATCAGGAACATCCGATTGCGCTGCAATTGGGTGGCAGTGAGCCTGCCGACCTGGCTCATTGCGCCAAACTGGCCCAGCAGTGGGGTTATGACGAGGTCAACCTCAACTGTGGGTGTCCCAGCGAGCGGGTTCAACGCGGGGCCTTTGGTGCCTGCTTGATGAATGAGGGCCATGGTCGATGCGGTGGGAGGCGATCCGAGGGTGCCCATTACCGTCAAGCATCGCATCGGCATCGACCAGATCGAGAGCTATGACTTTGTGCGTGATTTCGTAGGCACGGTCGCAGATGCAGGCTGCCAAGTCTTCATCGTGCATGCGCGCAATGCGTGGCTCAAGGGCCTCAGCCCCAAAGAGAACCGTGAGATCCCGCCCTTACGTTATGGGTTCGTGCACCAACTCAAAAAGGACTTTCCGCATCTGACCATTGTCTTGAACGGCGGCTTGGCGGATAACGCGGCTTGTGTTGAGCAACTGCGCCCCGGCGCCGCCCTGGATGGTGTTGCTTTGGATGGCGTCATGGTGGGCCGCGCTGCCTACCACACACCCTGGATGATGGCCGATTGGGATGAGCTGCTATTTGGGCAGGGGCCTCGCGCAGAGGTTTTGACCCGAGAGGCGGTGGAGGCTGCCATGGTGGCTTATACCGAAAGCGAGATGGCCCGAACCAAAGGCTGGGAACATGGTGAAGTGCGCTGGCCGCAGGTGATGCGCCATGTGTTGGGCCTGTACAGCGGCTTGCCTGGTGCGCGTAAATGGCGTCAGGTCTGGTCTGATCACAAGCTCAAAGAGAACTTGCCATCAGAAGTGATGGCGCTGGCTCACCAACGTCCGCCTAAGGATTGAGAGGAGTCATCGCCCAACATGCCTGCGCTGGGCATAAAAAAAGGACACCGTTTCGTGTCCTTTTTGTTTCAGCGGATCTGAATGATCAGACGCGCTTCTTGTACTCGTGAGTACGTGTGTCGATTTCGATCTTGTCGCCAGAGTCAACGAACAAAGGCACAGGGATTTCAAAGCCGGTGCCGACGATGCGAGCAGGCTTCATGACCTTGCCGGAGGTGTCGCCCTTGACGGCTGGTTCGGTTTCGATTTCACGCACGACGGTGGTGGGCAGTTCAACCGAGATGGCCTTACCGTCATAGAACACGACTTCAGCTTCCATGCCGTCTTGCAGGTAGTTGATCGCGTCGCCCATGTTTTCGGCTTCGATTTCGAACTGGTTGTACTCAGCGTCCATGAACGCGTACATTGGGTCGGCGAAGTAGGAGTAGGTGCAATCCTTCTTGTCGAGGATGATCTGGTCCATCTTGTCGTCAGCCTTGAAGACCAGTTCAGCGCCAGCGCCGTTCAGCAGGTTCTTCATCTTGATGCGGACGGTTGCGGCGCCACGGCCACCACGGCTGTATTCAGTCTTGAGGACGACCATCGGGTCCTTGCCCTGCATGATCACGTTGCCAGCGCGGATTTCTTGTGCGAGTTTCATGGTTGATTCCCGAGAGGGTCAGAATTATCTTGAGTCAATGATTCGTGCTGGCAAGGCGCGCCCAAGGCGGGGCAATGCGAGCAAAGCCGCCTATTTTAGCCCGTATGGGTGACAAATTCGAGCAGTTGGGTGCTGAGATCTGTTTGTTTTGCCAAATTCTGGCTGGCCAGGGAGGCTTGTCGTTGCCACGCAGGCGCGGATAAGGCCATCTTGGCCAAGTCCTGCATGGGCGTTGGTGTGTGAATTGAGCCGCTGTTGAGCGGCAAATTGTTCCAGGCTCGCCAGATTCGTTGCACAGATTGGCTGAGTTCTGGCTCCCATCCGGCCATCCAGCGGTTCATGAACGCTTGCAGTTTGTCTTCGTGCACGCCGTCGTCTTGCTCATAGATTTGCCAGACATGGGGGCGGGCTGCCCACAGGGCCCGCACGGCAGAGTCCTCACCCCGCACCAGGTTCACATCGCAGGCCCAAAGCAGGCGGTCAAATTCGACCTGGGTCAGGTGTGGCAACTCATGCAAAACCAGACGGTTTTTGCAATTTGCCAGTTTGTCGGGGTTTTGCTGTTGCCATTGCTGGGCCATGCGACTGGCATGCCCAGGCGTCAACAGCAAAGTCAGGCCGGTTAGTGTGCTGGGGGCGCTCAGTTGCTCACTCAGGGCATCCAGCAGCATGGGCAATGGTGCACTGGCATAGCAAAACACAGACACGTAGCGTTGCTGCAAGGCGGCATCGCCCCCCAATGCTGGCGCCACCCCCAGTTTGGCCTGCCAATCGTGGCGGGAGTTGGGAGCAGCCAAAAATGCATCGCGTTGGGCCAGCAAGGCAGGCTCGCGCAACAAGCCCCCTGTGCGCTCTGTGAAGCCTGGGTAGAAGAACCACTTTTTCAGGCCAGCCCCGGGGCCAGACCAAACGGGGGATTGCAAGCCGTGGCTGCGTTCCACGTAGTCTTCTGCGCTCAGGTATTCCAGATTGATCCACTTCGGTGGCGTGTCGCGTTGCATCTGGGTGACAAATGCAGCCGGTGGATTGCAGCCAAAAGCTTCGACCACCACATCGCCAGGGCAGGGGGGCGACACCTCGGCTTCAGCCCAGGGGCGAACCGACACGGTGCCCGTTTCGGGTGCCATCCAAGCCAGTGACGAGGCATCGTCGATCCACAAGCGGACCTGATGCCCGCGCCCAGCCAGGTCTGCGCTGAGGCGCCAGCACACACCGATGTCGCCAAAGTTGTCGATCACGCGACAGAAGATGTCCCACAGCATGGCGGCCATTATCGGCACAATCGGGCTTATGACCGACTCCGTTGACTCTGGCGTTCAAGCTGAACCGGCCCCACGCGAGGCCCACGAGACCATCTGGGCCCGATTGGTTGCCGAGGTGGCCACCTTGCCGAACTTGCCTGGTGTGTATCGCTACTTCGATGCCCAGGACGATTTGCTCTACGTGGGCAAAGCCCGTGACCTCAAGCGTCGCGTGTCCAGCTACTTCCATAAAAACCATGGTGGCACCCGCATTGGCCACATGGTGTCGCGCATCGTGCGCATGGAAACCACCGTGGTGCGCAGTGAGGCCGAAGCGCTGCTGCTTGAAAACAACCTGATCAAGACGCTGAACCCACGGTTCAACATCCTATTTCGGGACGACAAAAGCTATCCCTATTTGAAGATCGTCTCGCACGACTTTCCGCGCATGGCTTACTACCGTGGCGCAGTCGACCGCAAGCACCGGTACTTCGGCCCATTCCCCAATGCGTGGGCGGTCAAGGAGACCATTCAGCTGTTGCAAAAGGTGTTCTTGCTGCGCACCTGTGAGGATGCGGTCTACAACCATCGCACGCGCCCCTGTTTGCTGTATCAAATCAAACGATGCAGCGGCCCCTGTGTCGGCTTCATCAACCACGAAGAGTACACCGCCAGCGTCAACCAGGCCGAGCGCTTTTTGCTGGGTGAGCCAGAGGCCGTGATTGCCAATCTGCAAGACCGGATGATGGCGTTTGCCGAGCGGATGGAATACGAAAAAGCCGCCGAAGTGCGCAACCAGATCAGTGCCTTGTCAGCTGTGTTGCATCAACAAGCGGTTGAGAGCGTGGGCGACAAGGATGTCGACATCCTGGCGGTGGAAGTGCAGGGCGGGCGTGCCTGCGTCAACTTGGCCATGGTGCGGGGTGGACGCCACCTGGGTGACCGCGCCCATTTCCCAGTGCATGTGCAAGATCACTTTGTTGCGCCAGATGAAGATGGCTCCGCCACGGAGCCGTTGACCGCTGAGGCCTTGGCAAACCAGACCGAGGTGGGTGTGTTGGAGGCCTTCATCGCCCAGCACTACATCGGAAACAGCGTGCCTGCCTTGCTGATCCTCAGTCACCCAGTGGACCCCGCCTTGATCGAGGCTTTGGCCGATCAGTGCGGCCACAAGGTGGCCGTGTTGCACCAGCCCAGAGAGCAGCGACGTGTTTGGTTGGACATGGCCATCAAGGGGGCGCAATTGTCTCTGGCGCGGTTGCTGAGTGAAGAGGGCTCTCAACAGGCTCGAACTCGTGCTTTGGTAGATGCACTGGGGTTGGACATTGACCTGGATGCGAGAGGGGCAGGTGTCGAAGCTGCTGACTTGGAGGGCGCCCCACCAGGTGAGGGCGCTGACGCTGCAACAACAGAACCCGCCAAGCCTGCCGCACCGACCGATCCCTTGGCGCAGTTGCGCATTGAGTGTTTTGACATCAGCCATACCGCGGGTGAGGCCACGCAGGCGTCGTGTGTGGTGTACGAACAGCACCGCATGCAGTCCTCGCAATACCGTCGATACAACATCACGGACATCACGCCAGGCGATGATTACGCAGCCATGAAGCAGGCGCTTGAGCGGCGCTACGGCGGAGCCAAACCTGCCCAGCTACCGGATTTGGTACTGATTGACGGGGGCAAAGGGCAGGTGTCCATGGCCCGTGACGTTTTTCAATCCTTGGGCGTGCCTTTGTCCATCATCGTTGGTGTTGAAAAAGGCGAGGGACGTAAAGTGGGGCTGGAAGAATTGGTGTTTGCCGATGGACGCCCCAAGCTGCAACTGGCGCCCAGTTCAGCTGCCTTGATGTTGGTTGCTCAAATCCGAGATGAAGCGCACCGCTTTGCAATCACCGGCATGCGCGCCAAGCGAGCCAGTGTGCGCACAGGCGGCAGCCGCTTGGAGGATATTCCGGGCGTGGGCCCCAAACGACGTGCAAAATTGCTTCAACGTTTCGGTGGCGTTCGTGGCGTCGCCGCCGCAACGGTGGACGAGTTGGCTACTGTGGATGGCATTTCAAAAGACTTGGCTGAGGAGATTTATCGTGCCTTACGTTGACTTCAAATGGGTGGCCGCTGTCGTGGTGTTCGTATTGGTAGGCTGCGCGTCCAAATCGGATGTCCCCTCGTCTGGATCGTCTGGTGCCTTCACGCAGTCTCATTCCGGCTCAGGCGGAACCAGCACGGGTGCCAGCAAAGCGGGCACTTCAAGCGGTGGCGGGGCGGCTTCAGTGGCAGCCAACCCTGTCAAATTGGGGGTACCCTCTACGCCACGTTCATGGGCTGATGCCCGCTTGCAGGCGGCTCGTCGCATCGTGGCTGCCAGCCCTGATCAAACCTACACGGGTAAGCCGCCGGATATGTTGTTAGCCATTCCTGTGTTGAGCATCGAACTCAACGCCGATGGCAGCATTCGCAACATCGATGTGATGCGCAAACCCAGTCAGGCGCTGGATACCGTGGAGTTGGCCAAGCAGGCCATCCGTCGTGCCGCACCGTTTGGTGACAGTTCAACGAAACATTCTTGTTCAATGAACAACGCAAGTTCAAACCCATGACATTGGATCAGCGCTGAGTCGGGCTTTACGGGCACAATGGCCTCATGTTTTTGAATTTGCCAACCCTGTTTACATGGGCGCGGATCGTTGCGATTCCGCTGATCGTCGGTGTGTTTTATTTGCCTTGGCCTCAGGCTGAGTTGAATCTGACAGCCAGTGTGTTGTTTGTGGTGGTCGCCTTGACCGACTGGCTGGACGGCTGGCTGGCTCGGCGCCTGAACCAGACTTCCGCATTTGGTGCCTTTTTGGACCCCGTTGCCGACAAGTTTCTGGTCTGCGCATCGCTGCTCATCTTGTTGCAGCTCGATCGCGTCAATGCCTTGGTTGCTCTGATCATCATCGGCAGAGAAATTGCCATCTCGGCCTTGCGCGAATGGATGGCTCAGATTGGCGCCTCCAAAAGCGTGGCTGTGCACATGCTGGGCAAACTCAAAACGGCATCCCAAATGGCGGCGATTGTGTTCTTGCTGTTGGATGCAGAACTGGTTGCTGGCGTCCACAGCCGACTCATCGGCACGTGGTTGATCTATATCGCCTGCTGCCTGACCATCTGGTCCATGGCCTACTATCTCAAAAAGTCCTTGCCAGATATTCGTGCCAAGTCGCGTTAAGCGCAGCGGGCTTCGAAACGACTCTGTCAAGGGCATATCTCCGGCCCCGAAGTCCTGTCTTCCCTGCGGTTTTTAGGCATAAAATCATTTTTTTCTGTGGCGCTGCCCCTTGATGATTCAGTGCCCCAGTTCTGGCTGAAACGTGCCCGTTCTAGACCGCCACAAGAGGGGATTTCTGTGAACAAGTCCGAGTTGATCGATCACATTGCCGAGCAAGCTGACATTTCCAAAGCGGCCGCTGGACGTGCATTGGATGCGCTAATTGGTGGCGTATCTACCACGCTCAAAAAAGGCGAGGCCGTTTCGCTGGTAGGATTCGGGACTTTCGCGGTAACGACACGTGCAGCCAGAACAGGCCGCAACCCACGTACCGGCGCTGCGATCAAAATCAAAAAGGCCAAGGTGCCAAAGTTCCGTCCGGGCAAAGCCCTGAAGGACGCAGTGAACTAAAATTCGATTTCCAAGCTGTCGGGTGCTTAGCTCAGTTGGTAGAGCGGCGCCCTTACAAGGCGTAGGTCGGGGGTTCGAGCCCCTCAGCACCCACCATCCCGATAGCGACCTAAGGCGAACCCAGGTTCGCCTTTGTGTCATCTAAAGCCTGGATATTTCTGTTCAGGCACACCTTCCTCGGCCTCAGTCATGTTTGATTTCGTTCGCAAGCACACCCGTATCCTGCAGTTTGTGTTGGTCTTGTTGATCCTGCCGTCGTTCGTCATGTTCGGCGTGGACAGCGCATCCAAATATGGAAGCGACGAAGGTGTCGTCGTCAAGTTGGCCGGCACCAAGATCACGCAGGCGGAATGGGATCAAGCCCATCGTCAAATGGCCGAGCGTGTGCGTGCTCAACGTCCTGAGACGGACGCGCGTGAGTTTGACAAGCCAGAGATCAAAAAGCAGTCCTTGGACCAGTTGGTGCGCGAGTACGTGCTCAATGCCGCGGCCAAAGATCAGCGCTTGACGCCAACGATGGCTCGGATGCAGCGCATTTTGGCAACCGATCCGCAATTCGAATCGTTGCGCAATGCAGATGGTTCTTTGAACAAGCAAGTTCTGCAAGCGCGCGGTATGTCGCCCGCCCAGTTTGAAGCGTTGCTGCGTCAAGAGCTGACCGTTGGCCAGGTTCTGGCCGCCGTTTCAGGCTCAGGCCAGACCTCGACTGTGGCCAGTCAGCAAGCCGTGAATGCCTTGTTCCAGGTGCGCGATGTGCAGTGGCAGCGTTTTGATGCCAAGCAATACGCTGGGCAACTCAATCCAAGTGCGGAGCAGTTGCAGGCTTTCTACAAAGACCCCGCCAACGAGTCTTGGCTGATGGTGCCTGAAAAGGCCGATGTTCAGTACGTGGTGCTGGATTTGGACACACTCAAGCAACGCGCCAGCATTTCAGAAGATGATCTGCGCGCGTCTTACAAAGAAAACATCACACGCTACACACAGCCTGAAGAGCGCCGTGCCAGCCACATCCTGATCAAAGCGGAGCAAAGTGCTTCTGCCGACGAGAAAAAGGCAGCACGTGCCAAGGCTGAGCAGCTGTTGGCCCAAGTTCAAAAGAACCCATCCGCTTTCGCGGAATTGGCCAAGAAGAACTCAGACGATCCGGGCTCTGCAGCCAATGGTGGCGATCTGGACTTCTTTGGCAAAGGCGCCATGACCAAGGCGTTTGATGCAGCTGTGTTTGCATTGCAGCCAGGTCAGATCAGCAGCGTGGTTGAAAGCGATTATGGTTTTCACATCATCCGTTTGACCGCTGTGCGTGGCGGTAAGCCACAAGCCTTCGAGGAAGTGCGTGCCCAGATTGAAGATGATGCGCGCAAGCAAGCTGCCCTGCGTCAATATGCCGAAGCAGCCGAGCAATTTACCAACAAGGTCTATGAAGTGGCGGACAGCCTCAAGCCTGTTGCAGACGAGCTGAAGTTGCCTTTGCAAACCGCTGTTGATGTGCTGCACCAGGCTGAAGGCAAAGACCAGGGCGTGTTGTCCAATCAGCGTTTGCTGGATGCATTGTTTGATGCGACCAACCGCTCAAAGGCGCGTAATACCGAAGCCATTGAAGTGGGCACCAACAAATTGGTTTCTGCTCGCATTGTCAAATACTCGCCCGCAGCCAAGCAGCCATTGAATGCCGTTCAAGACAAGTTGCGTGACCGTTGGGTTGCCCTTGAGTCTGTGAAGCTGGCCCGCAAGGATGCAGAGCAAAAGTTGGCTTTGTGGAAAGCGTCTCCTGACAAGGCCACGATGTTGCCGACGGTTCAAATGTCTCGCCGCAACATGTACGCCCAGCCGATGCCGATTCTGGAAGCGGCCTTGCGTTTGCCGGCCGATTCATTGCCAGCCTGGACGGTGGTTGACATGGGTGCAGAGGGCAGCGCCATTGTGAAGGTGAGCAAGGTGTTGCCACCTAGCTTGGCGCCAGCCGAGCTGCGTGAAACGGAGGCGCAGTTTGGTCCTATCTGGGGCCGTGCAGAGGCCGATGCCTATTACCGTGCGTTGCAGCGGGAATACAAAGTTCAGTATTTGAATGAAGGCAAAAAAGTGACGGATGCCGTGACAGCCTTGAAAAAATAAGCTATACTCTATGTCTTTCCGGTGGTGGCTGTAGCTCAGTTGGTAGAGTCCCAGATTGTGATTCTGGTTGTCGTGGGTTCGAGTCCCATCAGCCACCCCACCGAATATCGAAACAGGCGCCTATGGCGCCTGTTTTGCTTTGTGCGCTCAATACTCGCGCAAATCGTCTCTACAAACAGTTGTCGCACCTCAAAAAGAAAACAGCCTCCCGAGGGAGGCTGAAAAACATTCTGAAGTCATGCCTTAGTTTTATCGGCAGGGCTTCAGAGAACTTGAGGGTGATTCTTCGTGAAATTCGACACAGTTTTGTGAGGAGTCAGCGCCAGATACGGGTGTCTTGCCGTTGGCGGGTGACATCACGCGCATATTCCAAGGTGGATGTCATGCGGTCTTCTTGCAAAAACTGCTGGTAGGCGCGCTTTTTGGCTTGCTGCTGCCGCGAGCTAAGCAGTTTGGCTGTACCCCAAATGACGGTTAGCAAACCCAGGGAAATGTATAAGCTCAACATGACTGGTGCAGCGAGTCATTCGTTGCTGGCGACGGTGCTGCGGTAGGGCTCAAGGTTGTTGGCCGACCGCGCATATTGCTGATCAAACTCGCGTTTGGCACGAATGTGCTCGTCAGCACAGGCATTGAAAACGGCCGATGTGGCCGGGTTATGGCAAACCTCTGGGACTGTGTAAAACGCTGCCCAAGCTTGCTCTCGCTTTTTCATGTCCTGGACGGACTGATTGCGTTGTTTGTATTCACGGATGCGGTCTTCACGGATCATGGCCAGCTTGGCTGATGCCGCCTCGTGTTCGATTTGCGCCGCGTGAATGGTGTCTGGGGAGCTGCGAAAGGCCGATTGACCAGATGTGTAGCCGCGATGATCGCCCAACCACTGCTGGGCCGCACAGGCAACTAACAGGCCCGCAGCAGTCAAGCCGCTGAGATGAAGGTAGTTGAATGTTTTCACGGTGTACTGCTTTCTCGTCGTTGGTGTTGTTTGGTCCAATCGTAGATGAGAGTACATCTCGTTACATTGGGGTTGCACCTGAGAACTATGCACGGACAACCTGAATGAGGGGGGCTGAGCAGCAATCGGGCGCAAAAAAAAGCCCACTCAGTGTGAGTGGGCCTTTGTGACGTTCGCGGCTGCTTAGAAGCGAGCGCCCAGTTTCAGGCTGTACGTCGAGGCCTTGCCAGTGCGGTCGCCTTCGATGGCGAGATTCATCAAGCCCAGGTTGGCATTCACGCCACCAAAGTACTTGGTTTGCCCAATCTTTTCTGTCGCCAAGTTGGTTTGGGGCGCAGACACCTTGGATTGGACGCGGCCAATACCCAAGTAAGGGGTCAACAGCGTGAAGCCTTTGGAGACGGAGACATCGAAGCCCGTGCTTTTCATCTTCAGTTGGTCCACACCAGTGGACGATGCGGCTGACACGCGTGCGGAGACGGCAGGCAACAATGCGCCACCGGGCAAAACGGCCCAACGCAACTCGCCACCCAGCGCTGAAAGGGGTGTGCCGGGCACGTTGGTGTACGAGGCACCGACGTTCAGGTTGAAAGGCAGGCCTTTGTGCACACGCAGTGCGACGCTGGGCAAAACGGATGGCACGGAAGCGCCACCTGCGGCGTCCTTCATGGCATCGCGGTTGGCAATTTTGGTGCCGCCAAAGCTGACGCCGACGTCAAACCCGGTGATGCCCAAATCTGCCGCTGGGATCATGGGCTTGTAGGACAGGGTGGACGATACATCCTCGCCCAGCAGTCGGAATTTGCTTTGGCCCAGGCTTTGCAGCGTCGCGGATGTGAAATCGTAGGCGAGGGCTTGTGCACCTGCCAGCAGCGCCATGGCGCCAACGGCTGCTTTGATCATGTACTTGTTCAT
>JBDKHX010000125.1:0-8822 GCA_039797415.1 Pseudomonadota bacterium
TGTCCAGTATGTGCCCCGTGTCTGATTGGGGAACCAGGCGAGGTCGACAATCGAGGGCGGCCCAAAGCGATCCGCTGGTGCAGTTGGGTCAAATAGCGTCATCAACTCTTCGGCGGTTGGTACGCGCCAGCCTCCCATCCCACATAGGGCCATGTCGTTGACTCTTTTTGCGTATGCGACGGTATTGGTGGGCGCATCGATCATGAAGTCCGGCACAGGAAAGAAGCTGGGAAAACTAGCCTGAACCTGTAGCCCTCCACTGTGGTCGTAGTTGGTAAAGCGTTGGTTTGCACCTCGCTCACCAGTGACCGGCTTGCCTTCCCAGATCAGGCCGGTGCGCTTGTCTCTGACGCATTCTGTTTTGGCATAGAAGCCGCCGCCAGCCTTGGGGACCGACTCGAATCGTTCTTCTACCGGCTTGGCGATGTCCACATGCACTTCAAACAAGGTGAAAGGTGCATTCAGCACGGCTTGCTTGCCATCGCTGCAAGCCCCGCCCTCACGGTGAACGCGGACGGTGAAGCCGGTGCTGGTAGCAGGGTCCAGGCCGACTGTGGGCATGGTGGCGGGCAGGTCCAGCAGCAGGGGGGCGCTGTCTAACCGGTAGGTCTCGCCGGATGCCGCACGGCGTGCCCATTCCTGGCCGTTGATGCGCACCACCAGGTCGGCCCCAGAAGCACTGCCATCTGGGCAGCGCAACACGCCCACCGTGCCTGACAGGTTCAGGCTGCCATCACGCGGCACGCTGATGGTTTGGGCCTTGAGGTAGTTGCCCAGCGCCACCAAGGGGCTGAGCGTGGCGGCGCGGTCTGTCAGTTCACTGGGCACGGCTTCACCATCGAACACGCGCAAGCGCAACGAGGGGTTGCTGCAGTAGTTCAGATCGGCCTCAACATCCGCGAGCGAGAAACGACCGTGGCCGAAGAAGGGGCCTTCGATGCCCGCGTGGCTGCCAAGGGCGTAGAACTGGCTCACTGCCAGCGGCGTGGCATTGACTCGGCACTCTTCAAACGCCGAGGCGCGCAGCGCATCCAGCAGGTTGGGGTACAGCTCGTCGCTGAGTCGGTCGCACACGGCACCCAGGTCCAACTGCTGACACATGGTATCCATGTGCATGACGATGCCCAGGTCGCGCACGGTGAGCGCATCGTCAAACTCGGCACGGGCCATCTGGCCTTTCATCACGTCGAGCAATTGATTGAACTTGGCTTCGATCAGGCCTGGGTTGGCAGCCGGGTCGGCGTGGGTACAAGTGGCGCCGGTGTTTTGCACAAAGGCCTCAGAGGCAAACAGCGGAACGGTCAAGTCACTGAACGATTGCAGGCTGCTGGCGATCAACACCTCGGCATTGGCTTGCGCTTGTGCGAGTGCATCGCAACTGGCTTGTTCCAACTCCCGGATGCGAATGGACGTACAAACATCACGGGTGGCTTGCAGGTCATTGAAGATGGCTGCAGCGCGGACCTGGTCACCTTCAGTGGCTGCGCGGACCAGGCGCGCCTTCAGCTCGGTGATGTGGACATCGCAATCCACCGGCAGCACGACCACGCCGCCGCCCACACCTTCACCGCCGCTTTCGGACAGCGGCAGCGCACGCGCACTGGCGGCTTTGGCGCGTGCAGTCAGTGAAGCGGCCTGGGCCCGCAGGGACGTGCCCGCTGCATTGAAGCCCAGCGTGGTGATGGATGAGGTGAGCGTGCCCGCGCTGACTGTGCCCGGGACCATCCATTGTTCGCCGTTCACCTCCCAGAAAAAGCGCACGTTGGCCGGTAGGCCCTCTGCGCTGTACCGCAACTCGGCCGGGGTTTTCAGTGTCTGACCTGCAGGGCTGAATCGAAAGCGCGCCAAGGCAGGGCTGGCTACCGTCTCTTGCTGTACACCCACTTGAACGGATTCCGTCAGCGCTGCCGCTGGCAGCGTCAGGCTGAGCCCCTGTAGAGCCACCGTTCCGCCGGCAGTGTTTACCGATTGCGTGGTGCTGCTGACGGCCAGACCTGGGTCGGCTGAGTTGCCTCCACCACCACCACCGCAAGCGGATAACAACCATGCAGCGGCCACACTGGCTGCCATCGACAAATAGCGCATAAGACCTCCCTGAGCACGCATGGCCAAATGGGCCTTGGATGCTGTTAAAAATGATGAGGTCCATCGTAGGAGCGCAGGATGCGAACAACAATTCGCCCAGTTGCGTAGCCCCAAGCGAAACCCCTACGCACTTGGGCGTATGCGCAGCAGCAAAGCTTGTTGGATGGCATATTGGCGGCCTACCCCAATCAACAAGGCAGGGCCATGTTCGGCGCTCAAACAAAAGACGCACTGACGCAATACGAAGAACGCGCCTTTGCCCGGTACTTCATCCACGACATCCACTTTCCGCTGATTGCGATGACGCTGTTGTCATGGGTCAGTGCCTGGCTGATGTACGGCAAGGTGCCCTTGTCAGCCATCGTGGCCTGGGTGCTGATGGCGGCCGTGTCTAACCTGCTGCGTGAGGGCTTTGTGCGATACATGAAGCCCCGCCTGGAGCCGCAGCAAAAGTACGCCTTGGTGCTGCATGTGTTTGCATGTTCGTCCTTGTTGACGGGCAGCGTGTGGGGTGCGTTTACCTGGATGTATTTTGATCCTGCCAGTGCCACGTCGCAGTTGGTGGTGGGGTCATACATCGGGGGCTTGATAGGGGGCTCGGTCACGCCATTGGCCATCTATCTGCCCGCGTTTTATTGGTTTGTGTTGCCCACGCTGTTGCCCTATGTGTGGCTGATGGCAAACGTGGGCGGCACAGAACACCTCATCCTGGCGGCGGTGGGTTTGGTCTACCTGGGTGCGATGTCCAACTATGCGCACATCACCAACCGCTTGCACCGCGAAACCATGCGCCTGCGTTATGAAAACAAGAACCTGATCGACGACCTGGAAGTGCGCAAGGCCGATGCAGAAACCGCATCACGCACCAAGGGTTTGTTTTTGGCTGGCGTGAGCCATGACTTGAAGCAGCCGATCCGCGCCATCTCTTTGTACGCGGGCTTTTTGCGGCATAGCGACTTGCGTAACGTGGGTGAGCAACAGGTCAAGCAGACGGTGCAAAAGATCGAGTCAGCAGCCAGCGCCATTCACAACCAGATCACCCGCTTGTTGGAGTTGTCTCGTCTGCAATCAGGCGCCATGCCGGTGCACGCCACGTTTGTGAATTTGGATGACGTGCTATCCGGGCTACGTGATGTGTTGACCCCTGATGCGCAAGCCCAAGGTGTGGTTTTACATTTTGCCAAGACCCGCCAGCAACAGGTGTTGACCGACAAGCGCATGCTGGAGTCCATCTTGTTGAACCTGATCAGCAATGGCATCAAACACGCCAGAGGCAGCCGGGTCTATGTGGGCACGCGTTACCGAGAAAGCCTGCCTGAAGGCCAACGCCTGTGCATTGAGGTGCGCGACAACGGCTCCGGCATCACTGCCGACCGCTTGCCGCAGTTGTTTGATGCGTACCGAACCTTTGACGACCGCCAAGCCAGTGACAGCCATGGCCTTGGATTGGCCATTGCCAAGGCGCAAGCCAGCTACCTGGGGTGCAACATTGATGTGCGGTCTGCACCCGGGGCGGGCAGCACCTTCACATTGAGTGGGTTGCAAACCTTGCCCTAGCGCCTGGGCTCCCTCTGTTTCAGGCCTAAATGAGGTAACGTGGCGGCATCTGAAATCAGGAGCCCAACGATGAAATCCCGCGCCGCCGTGGCCTTTGAAGCCGGCAAGCCTTTGCAAGTTGTCGAGATCGATGTCGAACCAGGGTGATGATCCTGAGGGGGTGTTCCCTGCCGTGTTGGGCCACGAAGGCGCAGGCGTGGTGGTGGAAGTGGGTGAAGGTGTGACATCGCTCAAGCCGGGCGACCATGTGATCCCGCTGTACACCGCCGAGTGTGGCGAGTGCATGTTCTGCAAATCAGGCAAAACCAATCTGTGTGTGGCGGTGCGTGCCACACAGGGCAAGGGTTTGATGCCTGATGGCACCACGCGCTTTTCGTATCAAGGCAAGCCGATTTATCACTACATGGGCTGCTCCACGTTCAGCGAGTACACCGTGGTGGCCGAGGTCTCGCTGGCCAAGATCAACCCGGATGCCAACCCCGAACACGTGTGCCTGTTGGGCTGCGGTGTGACGACGGGCTTGGGTGCGGTCAAGAACACCGCCAAGGTGCAAGCCGGTGACACGGTGGCCGTATTTGGTCTGGGCGGCATCGGCCTGGCTGTGGTGCAAGGCGCCAAGCAGGCACAGGCCGGTCGCATCATTGCGATTGACACCAACCCTGCCAAATTTGAACTGGCCCGCCACTTTGGTGCCACCGACTTTGTGAACCCCAAGGATCACGACAAGCCCATCCAGCAAGTGATTGTGGAGATGACCGGCTGGGGCGTAGACCATTCGTTTGAATGCATTGGCAATGTGCAGGTGATGCGCGCCGCGCTGGAATGCGCCCACCGCGGCTGGGGGCAGTCCATCATCATTGGTGTGGCGGGTGCGGGGCAAGAAATCTCCACCCGCCCCTTCCAGTTGGTGACAGGCCGCAAGTGGATGGGATCAGCCTTTGGTGGCGTGAAGGGCCGGTCTCAATTGCCCGGCATGGTCGAACAAGCCATGAAGGGTGAGATTGAGTTGGGGCCCTTTGTGACCCACACCCATCCGCTGGACAACATCAACGAAGCCTTTGATCTGATGCACGAAGGCAAGTCCATCCGCACCGTGATTCACTTTTAAGCCATGGAACGCGTTGAACTGCATGCCTGCGCTGGCGGCCGTCAAGAGGTGTGGAAGCACCGATCCGACGTGCTGAACTGCGAGATGAAATTTGGCATCTTCTTGCCAGAAGCGGCCACCCGTGGTGAGCCCTGCCCTGTGGTCTATTGGCTGTCAGGCCTGACCTGTACAGAGCAGAACTTCATCACCAAAGCCGGCGCGCAAGCCCATGCGGCACGCCACGGCGTGATCGTGGTGGCCCCTGACACCAGCCCGCGTGGCGAAGGCGTGGCCGATGACCCGGCTTATGACTTGGGCCAAGGCGCAGGCTTTTACGTCAACGCCACGCAAGCGCCCTGGGCTGCGCATTACCGCATGCAGGACTACGTGGCGCATGAGCTGCCCGCCTTGGTTGAAAAGCACTTTGCGGCCAACAGCCAGCGCAGCATCATGGGCCATTCGATGGGTGGGCATGGTGCCTTGATCACCGCTTTGCACCACCCGGGTCGATATCAAAGCGTGTCGGCATTTTCGCCCATCGTGGCACCCAGCCAGGTGCCGTGGGGCATCAAGGCTTTGACGGCTTATTTGGGCGATGACCGCCAGGCCTGGTCAGAGTGGGATGCGGTGGAGCTGATCCAGCTCGCATCTGAAACCTTGCCATTGTTGGTAGACCAGGGCGAGGCCGATGAGTTTTTGCCTAATCAGCTGAAGCCGGAACTGTTGGAGCAAGCTTGTCAGGCTACTGGCTACCCCTTGACGCTACGCCGCCAACCCGGCTACGACCACAGCTATTACTTCATCGCCACCTTCTTGGCGGACCACTTCGCGCATCATGCGCAAGCCATGGGCCTCAAAGCAGTCGCTTAAGGGTTGGATGTCAGCATGGCGACAAAGCGCTGCAAACGTTGCAGCCCTTCTTGCAGTTCCTCACGCGATGCGGCGTAAGACAGCCGCACATGCTGTGCCCCGCTGCAAGGGCCAAAGTCATAGCCGGGGGTCAAGGCCACATGGGCCTCAGCCAATGCACGTTGGCAGAACTGCATGGCGTCCAAGCCCGTTTGGCTGACGTCGATGTAAACGTAAAAGGCCCCGTCTGGCAAAACGGGCACGGGCAAGCCTGCTTGAGCCAGCCCGTCGAGCACCAAGGCACGCCGTGCAGCAAACTCAGCTTTGCGTGCTTCGCACACGGCCAGGGATTCTGGCGTGAAGCAAGCCAGCGCGGCCATTTGCGCGGGGGTGGACGCGCAGATGTAGTAGTTCTGGGCCAGCCGTTCCATCACGGGCACCATGGCCTCGGGCACGATCGCCCAACCCAGGCGCCACCCAGTCATGCCAAAGTATTTGGAAAAGCTGTTGATGACGATGGCATCCGGGTCGGCGGCCAAAACGGTTTGGGCAGGCTGCCCATTGGCATCGGCATCACTGAGGTTGAGGTAGATCTCATCCACGATGCGCCAGGCATGGTGTTGGCGTGCCCAGTCGCAAATGGCAGCGAGCTCCGCAGCCGGCACAGACGTGCCTGTGGGGTTGGATGGCGTGGCAATCATCAGGCCCTTGGTGCGGGCGCTCCAATGTGTTTGCACGGCCTTCAGGTCCAGCTGAAAGCGTGACGCCGCATCGGTTGGCACCAGGCGTACATCAGCCCCAAAGCCGCTCAGGAATTGACGGTTGCAGGGGTAAGACGGATCACCAACCAGCACGTCATCACCCGGGTCCACCAATGCCGCGGTAACCAGCAGCAAGGCCGCTGATGCACCAGCCGTGACCACCACGCGGTTGGGCGAGATGGTGACGCCATGCATGCGCTGATAAAAGCCGGCAATGGCCTCACGCAGGGCGGGCAGGCCCAAGGCACCGGTGTAGGGCAAAGCTTGTTGCTGCACCACACGCTGCAATTCGGCCAGCACGGCGGGCGGGGCACCAAAATCTGGCTCGCCCAGGTTGAGCTTGACGACGTGGTGCCCGGCGGCTTCAAGGGCGGCAGCGTGCTTGCCGAACTCCATGGCCAGAAAGGGCGTGATCGATTGAGCGCGTTGTGAGAACTTCATGATGCGATGAGTGTGCCACCAGGTTTCAAACCGATTGGGCTTTGAGCCAATCACGTGGCGACAGCCCCAGGCGTGCGGTGAAAGCGCGTGTGAGTGCCGAAGGGTTGGCGTAGCCCAGCTCTTGTGCCAGTTGTTTGATGGGGCGACCTTCGCGCAGGCGGCTTTGTGCCAGGGCCATGCGCCAGTCTGCCAGGTAGTCGGCAGGGGTTTGGTTCAGCACTTCTTTGAAGGTGGTGGCAAAGGCGGTGCGCGACATACCGGCGCAATCGGCCATGCGCTCTAAGGACCACATCTGGCCGGGCTCATCGTGCAGTGCCACCAGCACGCGAGCCAGGCGGGGGTCAGACAAGCCGGTGATGAGGCCCGGCTGAATGCCCGCTTCATTCGGGTGGTCCAACAGCCAGCGCAACAGTTGCAGCACGACGACTTCAAACAATCGGTCGGCCATCAGGCGTTGACCACAGCGCACCTGATCGGTCTCAGCAAACAACAGCGCCAATGCTGCCTCCAAGCCTGGCACAAGACGCAAAGGCACGGCCATGAAAGCGGGTAAGGCGCGCGCCAAAGGGTTGTCAGTGCCGCCATCAAAGACCAGGCGTGCGCAGGTGAAATCGGACCCCTCACGGGGTGGGTTGTGAAACTGGTGTGTCAGCGGCCGGGGGTAGAACAACAACGTCGGTTCGTCGATCTGCACGGTGGTGGGCACCTGGCTGCCTGATCGCTTGGCGCTGGGGTGGGTGATTTTGAGTTGCCCTTTGCGCAAGACATGCAGGTAGCCATGGCCATCGGTGGCATCGAAATGGGTCAGGCCACACAGGGATCCGCTGTGATGCAGTTGTGCCTGCACCCGAAAGCGAGAGAGCAGGCCAGACAAACGGTCGATCGTCATGGCTGAACGAATTGGATTGAAACGTGTACTGAAAGTATCCATCAGTTCTGCCTATTTGCGCAAACTGCGATCACGCCGACGACGTTGGCGCTTGTAAACCCAACAAACTGATCTTGAAAGGACACGTCATGCCTCGCGTTAAGCTCCAAACCCAAACTTTGCCCGCCACCAGTCAGAACCTGCTGACCCAAGTGCATCAGGCCTTCGGTGCCACGCCCAATATGTTCAAGGCGGTGGGCAATTCACCGGCTGCTTTGCAAGCCATGTGGTCATTCTTTGGTGCCTTGGGCGGTGGCAGCATTGGCGCCAAACTGGGTGAGCAGATTGCAGTGGCTGTTGCCAACCAGAACCAGTGTGAATACTGCCTGGCGGCACACACCGTGCTGGGCCAGAAAGCGGGTGCCACGGCGGAGCAAATGGCAGCGGCTCAACTGGGGCGCTCAACCGACCCGCAAACCGCCGCTGCCCTGGCCTTTGCCCTGAAGGTGGTGCAAGACCGCGCACAGATCACCGATGCCGATGTGGCCAACTTGCACGAGGTGGGCTTTCAGGATGAACAGGTGGTGGAGATCCTGGCCCATGTGGCGTTGAACTTGTTTACCAACTATGTCAATGTGGCCTTTGACGTGCCGGTGGACTTTCCCCGCGTGGCATTGCGTTGAGCACTGGCATGATGTTCGTCTGGCCACAAGCCAGCGAACATCTCTTTGAAAAGGCCCCACATGTCAACTTCACTTGCCACCGTCACTGTTGTTCAACATTTGTCGTTTGAAGACTTGGGTTCACTGGAATCTGTGTTTCTTGAACGTGGACATGCCATTGAGTATGTGCAGGCAGGTGTAGACGATGTAGGGGCCGCCATCGATGGGGCGCAGTATCTGGTGGTGCTGGGTGGACCCATCGGTGTCTATGAAGCTGACCGTTACCCTTTTTTGAATGACGAGTTGGCTGCGCTGACTCGCCGTTTGCAGGCGCAGCGGCCGACCTTGGGCATTTGTCTGGGCGCGCAATTGATGGCCGGCGCGTTGGGTGCGCGGGTGTATCCCGGTGGCAAGAAGGAAATTGGTTTCAGCCCGCTGCAATTGACGCCAGCAGGGCAGGACTCCCCTTTGCGCCATTTGCACGACGTGGCCGTGCTGCATTGGCATGGCGA
>JBDKHX010000126.1:0-5565 GCA_039797415.1 Pseudomonadota bacterium
CCAACGCTTGAGTGAGTTGGCCGAGCCCTTGCACAACCATGCCGCCATCAAGTCTCACCGCCATCTGGGCATGATCTGGGCGTGGGACGTCGATTCGACGGACCCGACCTTTGCTGCGCGTTATCACCGCGCGGCCATGGCCGAGGGGGTGTTGTTGCGCCCCATTGGTCACACGCTGTATTTCATGCCACCTTATGCATTGACCGAGTCAGATCAGGCCTTCCTGGTGCAAGCGGCAGTTCGTGCCTTGGACAAAACCTTGTCTGAGGGCGCTGCTGGTGCCCATGGCACCGTGGTGGCCATGGCATGACCGCTGTATTTGTCACCGGCACCGATACGGGCGTGGGCAAGACCCGTGTCAGCACGGCCTTGTTGCATGCCTATCGCAAACAGCACGCGCGTTGTGTGGGCATGAAGCCCGTTGCCGCAGGGTGCGATTGGATTGATGGCGAATGGTTGAATGAAGACGTGGCTGCATTGCGCGATGCATCCAGCCTGAAGGTGCCATCCAGCTTTGATAACCCGTATGCCTTGCCGGATCCGGTGTCGCCCCACATCGCGGCCAAGCTGGCCGATGAGCGGATTGACCTGTCCCACATCGAAGCCAGCTTTCATGCCTTGCGCCAACACGCTGATGTGGTCGTGGTGGAAGGGGCTGGGGGCTTCATCGTGCCGTTTCAAGACGATGCCCATGAATGGGTAACCAGTGCTGACTTGGCCATGCGCCTGCACATACCGATGGTGCTGGTGGTCGGTATCCGGCTGGGGTGTTTGAACCACGCCCTGTTGTCACAGGAGGCAATCTTGTCGCGTGGTTTGAAACTGGCTGGCTGGGTGGCCAATGTGGTGGATGCCGACATGGCGCAGCAAGAGGCCAATGTCGCGACCTTGCAGCGACGTATGCAGGCGCCAATGTTGGCGCATTGGGGCTTTCAGCCTTCGGCTTCGCCCTTTGAGTTGGCTGACAGTCTGACCTTACCAGTCTGAGGACTTGGCACCTTTGCTGCTGGCCAGCATCTGGTCAAAGGCGTACTGAATCACGGCTTTGGATCTTTTTTGGGATCGCTCTGATCCGGCTGCGTAGTCCGTGTGCAGGGTGCCCACCAAGCAGGTCAAAAACATTTCCAATGCACGTTGAGGCGGGTTCACCCCGATGCCATTGAGCGCCTTTTTGAAGCGCAACAGGCCGTTCATTTGAAACTTGTCTAACCAAGGCTTCAGCGACGGTTCTTCATCGCTGGCGACGTACACCGCCACCATCATGCGGGGCAGGCCTCGTTTGCCAGGCAGCTCTGACAAAGCCGTGCGCAACTCTGCCGCAGAGTTGACTCGCAGGTGATCCGGTCCGTCGAGCAAATGCAGCACAGCCTCGGTGCCTCGCATCACGACCTCTTTGAGTAGCTTGACCCGGGTGGGGAAGTAGTAGGTCAAATGACTATGCCGCACGCCGGCTATGTCGCACACCTTGGCTTGCGTCATGGCGTGAACGCCTTGCTCTTGAATCAGCTGCAAGGCTGCGCCGAGAATGCGCTCGCGCACGGGTGTGACAACCGGGTTATCAGTAGAGTCATGCGCATCAGAGTCCATTTGGTGAAAATACCAAATTCGGACCGGGTGTTCAATCAATTCCTGATGACAGTCCCCCTGGACCAGTGGGTGTCAAACGCCTCTTGTGTGATGCCTGTCACACCCTCGGCCTGCGGCGGCAGTGCTCGCAATTGCATGGGCAGCACCCCAGACCAGCAAGGCCAGTCTTGATCGCCCTCTTTGTCTTTGGGGCCCCAGTTACGGATTTTGGCGGCAGCCTCTTGCAGTGGCATGGCCAGCACGGTGGTGGCTTGCAGTTCGCTGGCGTTGGCGGGACGTGCTTGTTGCGATCGGCCGGGGTAGATCCACTCGACCAAGGCCTCGAGCACGGATGGTTTGGCCTCGTCAGATACCACTTCAAACTGACCGTGGATGACCACGGAGCGGTAGTTCATCGAATGCGAAAACGCGGATTTGGCCAGCACCAAGCCGTCGAGCAAGGTGATGGCGACGCAAGCCTGAGCGCCATCTGCCAGGTTCTGCATCATCCGGCTGCCATTGGACCCATGTATATACAAGTGATCTCCCATGCGCCAGCAAGCAGTGGGGATGCACAACACATGTCCCCCGGCTGACCACGATACATGGCACACATAGGCCGCATCAATGATCCGGTGGATGGTGTCTTGATCGTAGTGAGCACGGTCGGCGGCTCGCCGCACGATATGCCGCATGGTTTGGCTGGTGTTGGTAGATGTACTCATGGCGCTCCTGGCGTGGTTTTGTGTGGATGGATGAGAATCTACCGATTGGATGGCTCTATGTTTATAGCCAATATCGCGCATTGTTTTAGAGCCACGTATGTCAGACCTGAGATTTTTGATTGAGACGCACATGGCCCAAAATGAGGCTGTGGGCTCGCAACAGCACCAGTTGTATGGGGCCCTGAGCGCCGCCATGCTGGACGGTAGCCTGCCAGCCGGTTCGGTGTTGCCCAGTACCCGCAGCTTGGCCAAAGAGCTGGGGGTGGCACGCAACTCGTTGATTTATGCCTACGAACAGTTGGCCGCTGAAGGCTATGTCGTGGCCAATCGACAAGGCACGGTGGTGGCGGCTTTGGGGTGGGCTCCATCAGTGCATGCCCGGTCACCCCAGCATTCAGATCGGCGAGGGTTGTCGACACGTGTCAGTCGACTCAGCCGTTTGAGAACGCCCCAGGATGATCTCAAACCCTTCATGCCGGGTATGCCTGCGTTGGATGCCTTTCCGTTGGCCAAGTGGCAACGTGCGGTTGACCGTGCTGACCGAGGTTTGTCATCTCAAGAGTTAGGTTACCGATATGCCTTGGGCGAGCCAGAACTGCGTCAAGCCATCGCAACGTATGTGCGTGCAGCCCGAGGCGTGCGATGCCATGTTGACCAGGTGGTGGTGACCCAAGGTACACAAGACAGTTTGGCCTTGTGTTCTCAACTTCTGGCGGATGTGGGGGATGTGGCCTGGATCGAGCACCCGGGGTATCCCGGCGCACGCATGGCGATGGAACAAGCAGGGTTGAAACTGGTGCCGGTCACGGTCGATGCCGATGGCATCCATCCCCCTCAGCATTATTGGCAACAGCATCCCCCGCGCCTGATTTACACCACGCCATCGCATCAATATCCACTGGGGTCGGTGTTGTCATTGGCCAGGCGCATGGCCTTGATTGATCAAGCCGCCAAGCAGGGGGCCTGGGTCCTGGAGGATGATTACGACAGTGAGTTTCGGCATGACGGGCCACCACTGGCCGCGATGCAGGGCCTGCGGGATGACGCGCCTGTGGTGTATCTGGGTACCTTCAGCAAATCATTGTTCCCGGCCTTGCGTTTGGGCTACATGGTGTTGCCTGAGGCCTTGGTGGAGCGGGCCGGGCCGGTGTTGAACGCATGGGTGCGTGCTGGGCGCGTGCAGGATCAACGTGCTTTGGCTGACTTCATCAATGAAGGGCACTTCACCACCCACTTGCGGCGCATGCGCAAGTTGTATGCACAGCGCCAGGCGGCGTTGCGCTCGGCATTGGCTGAGTATTGGTTGTGGCCGTACTCCCTGCTTGGTGGGCAGTGCGGTATGCACCTGACCTTGGCTGGGTTGCCTGTGCAAGATGACCGATTGGCGGCCGATGCAGCCTTGTTGCAAGGACTGAGCCCACGCGCACTGAGCGCTTATGGCTGTGGCGGCATCGAAGGCTTTGAGGGCTTGGTGATGGGGTATGCGAACGTGCCGGCAGATGATATGTGCCGGCACGTTCAACATCTGGCCAAGGTGGTCAGCCAGCTGTGTCGGAGCGAGTCTTCCACAGCGAGACCAAGACACCCCCAGCAATCAAGCTGAACGTGACGCCCAGACTGATGGCTGCCGGCATGGGGCCGATCAACCCGTGGCTCAAAATCTTGCCACCGATGAAAATCAGCACCATAGCCAGCGCGTACTTGAGGTAGCTGAACCGATGGACCATGGCGGCCAGCGCGAAGTACAGTGCCCGCAGACCGAGGATCGCAAAGATGTTGCTGGTGTAGACCACAAAGGGGTCTTGGGTGATGGCCAGCACGGCCGGCACGCTGTCCACAGCGAAGACCAGGTCAGCGGACTCGACCATGATCAGTGCCAAAAACAAGGGCGTGGCCCACCAGATCTGACGCTGCGGGTTTTTGGGGTCAGCTTGTTTGACCCAGAACTTGTCGCCATGCAGTTGAGGTGTGACGGGCACCAGCTTTTTGAACCAGGTGATGAGCTTGTTGTTGGCCAGGTCCGGGGCATGGTCTGTGGCACTAAACATCTTGATGCCACTCCAAAGCAGGAATGCACCAAACAGGTAAAGCACCCAACTGAACTGCGACACCAGTGCCGTGCCCAAGCCGATCATGATGGCGCGCAGAACCAGCACACCCAAAATGCCCCAGAACAGCACGCGGTGCTGGTACATCCGAGGGACGGCAAAGTAGGTGAAGATCAAGGAAATGACAAAGACGTTGTCTAAGGACAAACTCTTTTCGACGAAAAAGGCCGTGTAGTAGGCCATGCCTAATTCGGCGCCCAGGTTGTGCCAAACCCAGGCGCCAAAGATGACAGCCACGGTGATGTAGCCCAGTGAGAGCCACAAGCTTTCACGGATGCCAATTTCATGCTGATCTTTGTGCAGCACACCCAGGTCGAGGACCAACAACGTCAGCACGACGGCTGCAAAACTTAGCCACAGCCAAACTGGTTGGCCTAGCAGCATGTGATGAAAGACATCCATGATGGTGCTCCTTATTCGTTCGAGCTGCCCAACCCGAACAGGGCCAGCAAGCTGGTGAACAAGTTGTACAAGCTGGTGTAGAGGCTGACGGTGGCCAGGATGTAGTTGGTTTCTCCGCCATGCACGATGCGACTGGTTTCAAAAAGCAGCATGCCGCACATCAGCAAAACAACCATGCCCGATACGGCCAACGACAAGGCTGGAATCTCAAAGAACATGGCGCCCAAGCCTAGCGCCACCGCGACCAGTGTGCCGATGAGCAAGTAGCTGCCCATGAAGCTGAAGTCGCGCTTGCTGGTCCAGGCAATGGCTGACATGCCGATGAAGGCCACTGCAGTGGACGCCAAGGCGTTGGTCACGATGGCCGGACCGCTTGGCAGTGACATGGCCTGATTGAGGGTCAATGCAAAGGTTGAAACCAGGCCCCAGCCGCTATTGGCCAGTTTGTGCGTCAAAAAGAACAAGCCGAGCATGCCGCCCAGTGACAGCAGCAAGCCTGGTGCAGGCCAACCCATGGCCATTGATGTTGCTGCAACTGCAGCGCTGAATGCAATCGTCAGTCCCAGTAGTCCGTAGGTGTTGCGCAGCACTTTCTGGCTGGCTTGCCAGCTCGCTGCGGCCTGAGTGTTGGCCGTTTGGTCAATCACTTGTGGCGTTTGCCACGAAGGGTGGGGGATGCGGTCGGACATGATGTGTTCCTTGTTCAAAGCGTGATCAATCAGGCATCGCCTGTTTCCATGGAGCCAAAACTGCGCTTTTGGCGG
>JBDKHX010000127.1:0-5198 GCA_039797415.1 Pseudomonadota bacterium
TTCACCACAGTGGTGGCAGACACGGGCGATTTCAAACAATTGGCCCAGTTCACGCCCCGTGACGCGACGACCAATCCGTCCTTGATTCTCAAGGCCGTGCAAAAACCTGAGTACGCACCGCTGTTGGCTGATGCCGTGGCATCCCACAAAACTGAAGCCTTGGACGTGATCGTCGATCAGGTGCTGGTTCGGTTTGGCTTGGAAATTTTGAAGGTGATCCCTGGTCGCGTGTCGACCGAAGTGGACGCCCGTTTGAGCTTCGACACCGCAGCAACGATTGATCGCGCGCGACGCATCATGGCGCTGTATGAGGCGGCAGGGGTTGGCCGCGATCGCGTTTTGATCAAGATCGCTGCGACATGGGAAGGCATTCAGGCCGCTCGGGTGCTGGAACAAGAGGGCATTCACTGCAACCTGACCTTGCTGTTTGCATTTGCTCAAGCCCAAGCCTGCGGTGATGCGAATGTGCAGTTGATTTCGCCTTTTGTGGGCCGGATTTACGACTGGTACAAAAAATCAGCCGGAGCGCAGTGGGACGAGGCAGCCAAATCTGGCGTCAACGACCCAGGGGTTCAATCGGTCACACGCATTTACCAGTACTACAAGCAACACGGTATCCGGACCGAGGTCATGGGCGCCAGCTTCCGCAACGTGGGCCAGATTCTGGCTTTGGCCGGTTGCGATCTGTTGACCATCAGCCCTGATCTGTTGGCGCAGTTGCAAGGCGTTGACGCGCAAGCCCAGCCGGTGGTGCGTTACCTGTCTGCCGATGGCCAACCGGTAGCCGCCCCGACCCCGCTGACAGAGTCCGCATTCCGGTTTGCGCTCAATGATGACGCCATGGCGACAGAAAAGCTGGCCGAAGGCATCCGTCAGTTTGCTGTTGATGCAGTCAAGCTGGATGCCATGATTGAAGCCCTGCGTTGATTGAGTCTGGCATGAGTTTCATCCGTTGCGATCAGGCCGTGTCCTGGGCCGCACTGCAGGGTCATTTTGAGGCGCACGGCCGTGATTTGGACCTGCGCACCTTGTTTGCCGCAGATCCTCAGCGTGTCGAGCGGTTGACCATCGAAGCACCCAGCGTGCTGGGTGATCTGTCGCGTGCCAAGTGGGATGTGGCAACGGCGCGGCACCTTTTTGACTTGGCCCGCGAGTGTCGTCTGGCAGACCAGCGGGATGCGATGTTCCGCGGGGAGATGGTCAACGGTAGCGAAGGCCGTGCTGTTTTGCATACGGCTTTGCGTGCCCCCAAGGGCCAAGCGCCACACAGCGATCTGGTGCATGGTGTGCTGGACAGCATGTTGGCGTTTGTCGAGCGGGTCCGATCCACGGCTGGTGGCTCCCTGCCAGGCGACATTCATGATGTCGTCAACATTGGTATTGGTGGCTCCGATCTGGGGCCGCAGATGGTCATCCCGGCGCTGGATCCATTTGGGCATCCGAAATTGCGGTTTCACTTTGTGTCCAATGTGGACGGCCATGATTTGGCGGAGGTGCTGCGACAGGTTGATCCCCAGCACACCCTCTTCATCGTGGCGTCCAAAACGTTCACGACACAGGAAACCATGGCCAACGCGCAAGCTGCGCGGCAATGGTTTTGGGACCATGGGGGCCAAGACATCGGTCGCCACTTTGTGGCCACGACGACCAATGTGCAGGCTGCAGCCGCCTTTGGTGTGACCACCACATTCGGTTTTTGGGATTGGGTGGGTGGCCGGTACTCGATGTGGTCCTCCATCGGCTTGCCCATTGCCCTGGCTTTGGGTGCGGATCATTTCCGCGAGATGTTGGCTGGCGCTCATGCCATGGACCAGCACTTTGCAACGGCGCCCATCGAGCGCAACTTACCGATGTGTCTGGGCTTACTGGACGTCTGGTATCGCAACTTCCAAGGCTATGCGAGCCGGTGCGTGGCGCCATATCACCATGGCCTACGACGTTTGCCGACCTACTTGCAGCAGTTGGTCATGGAGAGCAACGGCAAAGGGGTAGACGCCTCGGGCCGAGCGCTGCCGTATTCGACGTCAGAAGTGGTGTGGGGTGAGCCGGGTACCAATGGGCAGCACGCGTTTTTCCAAATGCTGCACCAGGGTACGGATGTGATCCCAGTGGACTTCATTTTGATCAAGCGCCCGACTTATGCAGCCGAGCCCGTTTTGTCTCCGGCGCTGAAGACCTTGTTTGATCAGCAGCATGCGACCTTGCTTGCCAATGGCGTGGCGCAAGCTCAGGCTTTGATGTGGGGTAAAGGCACCGACGAAGCAGAGCAGGAACCTCGTCCGCCGACTGCATCTCACACGATGCCTGCGCGAGATCTGGCTTTGCAGCGTACTTTCCCCGGAAATCGGCCCAGCCTGACTTTGGTGTTGGATGAATTGACGCCGACATCAATGGGTGCCTTGGTTGCCTTGTATGAACACCGAACCTTTGTGACGGGGGCCTTGTGGGGCATCAACTCTTTCGATCAATGGGGTGTGGAGCTGGGTAAGGTGCTTTGCAAGGACGTGGCTGCACGCATGCAGTCAGGTGACTTGGCGGGCGTGGATTCGGCTACAGCGGCCATGATTGCCCGCCTGAGATAAACAGCCGTTCAGTTGAAATAAAAAAGCCCGCGGCTTTCTCAGGCGCGGGCTTTTGCTTTTGGCAAATTGCTTGGCTTTAACCGTCGATGGTGTCGGTCAGCGTCTTGCGCATCTTCTTCATCGCGGCAACTTCAATCTGCCGTACACGCTCTGCGCTGACGCCGTATTCGGCTGCCAAGTCGTGCAGTGTCATGCCACCGGTTCCATCGTCGTTGACCTTGAGCCAACGTTCTTCGACGATGCGGCGGCTGCGTTCGTCCAGTTGGCCAAGCGCCTGGGTGATACCGTCACTGGCCAGCCAATCACGGCGTTGAGCCTCAATCACGCGGGTGGGCTCATGGCGGTCGTCAGCCAGGTACACGACTGGAGCCATGGGACCTTCGTGGTCGTCATCCACCGTGGATTCCATGGCGACGTCACCACCGGCCATCCGGGTTTCCATCTCGATCACGTCCTCAGGACGCACATCCAATTCTTGGGCAACGCGATGGATTTCAGACTCACTGAAACCGGACCGACCCACATGTGAATCATCCGCATCGCCCTTGTACTGGTGTTTGAGCGAGCGCAGGTTGAAGAACAGCTTGCGTTGGGCCTTGGTGGTCGCCACCTTGACCATGCGCCAGTTCTTCAGGATGTATTCGTGGATTTCGGCCTTGATCCAGTGCATGGCATAGCTCACCAAGCGCACACCCTGATCAGGGTCGAAACGCTTGACGGCTTTCATCAGGCCGACGTTGCCTTCTTGAATCAGGTCGCCTTGCGGCAAGCCGTAGCCTACATATTGGCGGGAGATGGAGACCACCAGGCGGAGGTGAGACAACACCAGCTTCCCGGCCGCTTGCAGGTCTTGCTGTTCGCGCAGACGGCGGGCCAGGGCTTGTTCTTCATCAGCCTCCAGCATGGGGATGTCTTGAACGGCGCGCACGTAAGCGTCGAGGTTACCCAGCGAGGGCACCACGCTCCACGGATCACGAACGGTCAAGGCAGCGGTTGATGTCATGGTCAGAATCCTTCCGGGTTCATCTATCCAAACAATATTAGCACTCAATTGCTTTGAGTGCTAAGTGGAAGAAAGTTCCCTGATTCCCGTCATGTTATGAGATGGCAATGAAAAAAGGCGCCTGACCCAGGCGCCTTTTGGTTGCAGCGCAAAGGCGCTCCAAGATGGTCTCAGTGACGGCGGCGGCGTAGGACCAAGGCCCCAACAACGGACAAGCCAGCCAGTGCCATGGCATAGGTTTCAGCTTCCGGCACCGCCGCGACCAGTTTTTCGCTGCGGCCGTCTGGCAAACCCTGGATGTGCAAACCGAATGCCACTTCACCCGAGCGGATTTGGGCCAGGCTGATGCCTGTCAAATTGAAAACGATGGACTCACCTGCGTTGACGCCATTGGTGCTAGGTTTGGTGTCAGGTTTGAAATCGTAGTTCACCGTCCAGCCCAGGCTGGCTGGCAATTTGGCGCCGCCACCTGTTGAGAAGAGCACGCCAGTTTGGGGTGCGCCCAGTGTCACTGCCTGGTTGGATGCCGTGTCAAAACTGATGCCGCTGATGAACGAGCTGTTGCCGCTGGCCGCTGTATTTGTGATGGTCAGCTGGTTGCCTGCCAGACTCCAGCTAGCCCATGACTCACCGATGGTGGTGCAGCCCAAGGCGTCGGCACCAGCGCCTGCGGCACCTGTGACGCATTCAAAGGAATAGGCTTGAGCGCCCAAAGCAATCAGGCTCAAAGCGGCGGCGACCACTGTGCGACATGCGGAAGGTGTGAATCGGGCCATGAGTACTCCTTTAACGATCTGTAACGCGATGTAAGGATTTTGTCTTGGGACGTGCGCTGGATCTAGTCCGCAAATGAGGGGATTTACGTGGGCTGACTGGGTACAAAATCACTTGCTGATGATTTTTTTGCCATTTGCAAAAATCAGGAAGTGAATGAACGACCTTGTATGGGATGGGGCTGTGGGGCAAAAAAAGAGGGCCCTCAGGCCCTCTTGGTTGATTCACAAAATGTGGTTTTATTTGCTGCCGTGAGCCACCGTAACGGCGGTCATGTTGACAATGCGGCGCACGGTCGCGGATGGCGTCAGGATGTGCGCAGGTGCTGCCGCACCCAGCAGGATGGGGCCCACTGTGACGCCTTGGCCGCCAGTCATCTTCAGCACGTTGAACAGGATGTTGGCGGCATCCAGGTTCGGGCAGATCAGGATGTTGGCGGTGCCTTGCAGGGTCGAGTCAGGCAGCAATTTGTTGCGCACGGATTCGCTCAGTGCTGCGTCGCCTTGCATTTCGCCATCGGCAGGGATGTGGGGCATGCGTTCGACAAAGATGTCGCGCGCCTTGCGCATCTTGCGAGCCGATGGCCGGCTGCTGGAGCCAAACATCGAGTGCGACAGGAAGGCCACGCGTGGTGGCAGACCAAAGCGTTGGACTTCTTCCACCGCCAAAGCGGCGATGTCAGCCAGTTGTTCAGCGGTCGGGTCTTCGTTGACGAAGGTGTCGGCGATGAACAGGTTGTGATTGTCCAGGATCAGGGCGTTCAGTGCAGCCAGGCCGTGTGCTTCAGGGCGCACGCCGATGACGTCACGCACGTGTTCCAGGTGGAAGTCGTAGCGACC
>JBDKHX010000128.1:0-5196 GCA_039797415.1 Pseudomonadota bacterium
CATTCCGCTGGCCGACGTCACGCGCCAGTACCTGGCCTATGTGGACCAGATTCGCAAGACCAATCTGGAACTGGCGTCCGAGTACTTGTTGATGGCGGCCATGCTCATCGAGATCAAATCTCGGATGTTGCTACCACCCAAAAAGACAGATGAGGGTGAAGAGGCGGAAGACCCCCGTGCCGAGCTGGTGCGGCGTCTGATCGAGTACGAGCAGATGAAAAAGGCGGCAGCCAAGCTGGACCAGATGCCGTTACTGGGGCGCGACTTTTTGCGCGTGCAGGCCCACAACGACCCATCTGTACGGGTGCGTCACCCTGATGTCAGCCTGGATGATTTGCGTGATGCCTGGCGTGACATCTTGCAGCGCGCTAAATTGCATACGCATCACCACATCTCGCGTGAAGAGTTGTCAGTGCGTGAGCACATGGGCATGGTGCTGCGCACCTTGCAAGGCAAACGCTTCGTTGAGTTTGAAGACCTGTTTGACGTCACCCGAGGTGCTCCCGTTCTGGTCGTGACTTTCATTGCCATGCTGGAATTGGGCAAAGAACGTCTGCTTGAGATCACACAAGCTGAAGCTTTTGCACCCATCTACGTGCGCTTGGCGTATCAGCCCGCGTGATAGGCTGAGCGAGCGGTTCAGGTTCAGCCTAGAATCGCGCCACCGCTGGCGTACCTGGCCGGTGTGTTGAGGATGACCAACCCATGAGTACCCCCAATACGACGCAGTCCCGCAAACCGCTGAATCTTCACCGTTTGCGCGAGATGCAGGCCCAAGGCGAAAAGATCACCATGCTGACCAGCTATGACGCGACCTTTGCGCGTTTGGCTGATGAATGCGGTGTGGACTGTTTGCTGGTGGGCGATTCTCTCGGCATGGTGGTGCAGGGCGAATCCAGCACCGTACCTGTCTCCATGGACGACATGGTCTACCACACCCGATGCGTTGCCAAAGGCAATCGCACGGCTTGGGTCGTGGGTGACTTGCCGTTTGGCAGCTACCAGGAAAGCCGCGAACAAGCTTTGCGCTCCAGCGTGGCGTTGATGCAAGCCGGCGCCCACATGGTCAAGCTCGAAGGTGGCGGTTGGACGGCTGACACGGTTCATTTTTTGACCGAGCGCGGTATTCCCGTTTGTGCACATCTGGGTTTGACCCCTCAAAGCGTGCACGCTTTGGGCGGCTATCGCATTCAGGGCCGGGATCAGGCTGGGGCCGAGACCATGCGCCGACATGCCCGTGAGTTGGCGCAAGCTGGTGCGGCGATGATGGTGCTGGAGTTGATGCCTTCTGCTGTTGCCACGCTAGTTCAGTCAGATAACCCGGGGCTGATCACCATTGGCATTGGCGCTGGCGCGGCGACGTCTGGCCAAGTGCTGGTGTTGCATGACATGCTGAGCGTGACGCGCGGCAAGTTGCCTCGATTTGTTCGCAACTTCATGGCTGAGGGCGGCTCGGTTGAAGATGCCATCCGCCGCTATGTGGCTGCCGTCATGGATGGCAGTTTTCCTGACGAAGCCGTTCACGGTTATTGATTTCCAGCGGTACCAGCATGCGCATCATTCATCGCATTTCCGAATTGCGTGAGGCTTTGGCTGAACACGCCCAAGCGCCAGCCTTTGTGCCCACCATGGGCAATTTGCATGAGGGGCATTTGAACCTCATTCGTCAAGCAAAGACCCTGGTGCAGGGAACGGACAGTCCGGTTGTGGCGTCGGTGTTTGTGAACCGGTTGCAATTTGGTCCGAACGAAGACTTTGACACCTACCCGCGCACGCTTGAACGTGATGCCGATTTGCTTCGTTCTGTCGGGTGCGACATCCTGTTCGCACCGTCCGAGGCTGAGTTGTATCCGCAGCCGCAAACTTACAAGGTGCATCCACCAACGGAGTTGGCTGACATCCTGGAAGGGGCCTTCCGGCCTGGGTTTTTTACGGGCGTGTGTACGGTGGTGCACAAGCTGTTCAACATCGTGCAGCCTCGCTTGGCGGTGTTCGGTAAGAAGGACTATCAACAGTTGATGGTGCTGCGCAATATGGTTGCCCAAATGGCTTTGCCCATTGAGGTGGTGGGCGGCGAAACCTTGCGCGCGGATGACGGCTTGGCCCTGTCATCCAGAAACGGCTATCTCAGTGCGGATGAACGCGCTGAGGCGGTGCAATTGATCACCACCATGCGTGCCGTGCGTCAGTCTTTGCTGGATGCGCGCCAGTCTGGTGGTTTGAGTGCATCGGCTGTATCAACGCAAGAGCAGTCGGCCCAGACAAAACTGGATCAGCGGGGGTGGAAGACTGATTACGTGTTGGTGCGTCGCCAACGTGATCTGTTGCCTGCAACCGAAGCGGAATTGAACAGCGGTGAGCCGCTGGTCATTTTGGCTGCCTCTCGTCTGGGCAAGACCCGGTTGATTGACAACCTCGAAGTCTGACCGCTCAGGCCTGGTTCAGTTACTGCTAATAACTCAGGGTTTTCCTTGAGTATTGGCCTGCGATGAACCTCAACCTGCCAAACTTGTGCGCCATTGTGGCGCTGACACTGAGCCTGTCTGCGCCGTTGGCTCAAGCCCAAACCTTGGGTGCATCAGCACCTGTTGCCGCAAGCAGCGTGGTAACGGGTGAAGCCGTGCCAGCGTCCAGCGCATGGCCTGGTGCGTCAAGCGAGTCGGCCAAGCCACTACAGGCCTCTGCGGTATCAGCCTCGGCCCCTACGCAGCTACCCGTCGTCAGTACGACGGATTCAAGCACCAAACCCCACACCGTGCCCATGGCGCAGATCAGTGCTGGTGCTGTTGATGAGCGTGCCTGGATTGGCGTTGTTCTATGCCGGCATTGTGCGTAAGAAGAACATCCTTTCGACGATGGCTCAGACCTTGGCTGTGTGTGGTCTGGTGACCGTGCTTTGGTTTGCAGCGGGCTACAGCTTGGCCTTCATGCCCGGTGATGACTATCTGGGCAACCTGGATGCGATGTGGTTGACGTCGCTGGTGTTCGACAAAGGTGCAGGTGTTTTGTCGGTGCACCATCTTGCACCCACGGTGCCAGAGTCAGTGTTCGTCATGTTCCAGCTGACGTTTGCCATCATCACACCCGCCTTGATTGCTGGCGCATTTGCTGAGCGCATGCGGTTTTCCGCGATGCTTTGGTTCATGGGCTTGTGGTCCTTGCTGGTGTACGTGCCCGTTGCCCACTGGGTGTGGGAGCCTACAGGTTGGCTGGCTCGCATGGGTGCCCTTGATTTCGCGGGCGGTACCGTTGTTCACATCAATGCGGGTGTGGCTGGGTTGGTGTGTGCGTGGATGTTGGGGCAACGCCTTGGCTTTGGTCAGCAGCCCTTGATGCCCGCCAATCTGGGTTACACGATGATGGGCGCATCTTTGTTGTGGGTCGGTTGGATGGGCTTCAATGGCGGGTCTGCTTTGGCGGCAGATGGGCGAGCCGGGATGGCGATTTTGGTAACGCAATTGGCCGCAGCCGCCGCTGCGATGACCTGGATGGCAGCCGAATGGATGGTGCGTGGTACGCCAACACTGCTGGGTCTGTGCAGTGGCGTTGTAGCGGGGTTGGTGGCCATTACCCCTGCATCAGGTTTTGTCTCCCCAACTTCTGCGGTGATCATCGGTGGGGTTGCCGGCGTGGCCTGTTACTGGGGAGCAACCGGTTTGAAGCGTATTTTGGGCGTGGACGATTCGCTGGATGTCTTCGGTGTCCATGGCATCGGCGGCATCGTGGGCGCGGTGCTGACAGGTGTGTTTGCGTCACCCACCATCGGCGGCGTCGAAGCGAGCCTGCAAACACAGATTGTGGCCGTTGCTGTGACCCTGGTTTACAGCGCCTTGATGACAACGCTGATCCTGATTGTGATCGGGCGAGTCATTGGTTTACGTGTATCTCAACAAGACGAACGTGATGGACTGGACCTCAGTCAGCACGGCGAACGCGTGGAATGACGATTCAAATTTGAACGGACATCAGGAGGTTGAAATGCTTCAAAGCGACAAGTTTGCGGTAGCAGCGCACATGCATGTGGTCCTACGGCGCAAATGCGGACGCGTCACAGACGTTGAGTGGATGATGAAAAGTCCTGATTACGCCCGTGAAGTCATCCGTGTGGCCAGGGCAGAAAACGAGCCTGACCTGCAAGCCATGGCCGACAAACTGGAGGCGGCATTGTTTCCGGTTGCGATCAAGCCAATGCGCCCCATGCCCGAAGTGCGCCCCGTTCAGAGTGCACCCGACACGCAACCTGGCAGCTTGTTAGGCGCTGCGATGGATGCCGTGGGGGGGGGGCGTCGTCGCTACGTCGGTTCTTTGCGCTGAGGCAGTCACAAGGTCAGCAAGAAGTCGACGACCTCTTGTTGAACCCTTGATCGCGTCATGGGCGGCAGGCTTTGCCAGATGCGGCGCCCATAGGGGCGATCGATCAATCGGGTGTCGCCAATCATCAGTACACCTCGATCGGTTTCGCTTCGGATCAGGCGCCCCGCGCCCTGCTTGAGCGCAATGATGGTTTGGGGCACCTGGTGCTCCATGAACGGGTTGCCGCCGTTTTTCTCCAGCAGTTCCAAGCGTTTGGCTAGCACCGGGTCATCAGGCGGCGCAAAGGGCAGTTTGTCGATCACGACCAGCGTCAACGCATCACCTTTGACGTCAATGCCTTCCCAAAAGCTGTGGCTACCCACCAGCACAGCATTGCCCGCTCGGCGGAAGTCCTCCAGCAAGGTGGGGCGGGGTGCGTCACCTTGTTGTAAAACCGGGAAGGGCCAGTCTCGTTCCTGAAAAACTTGTTTGAGGCGTTCGGTGGCTTTGCCCACTGCGCGCAAACTGGTGCATAGCACGAAGGCACGGCCCCGGTTGGCCTCAATCAAGGGCAGGGCGGCGTCCACAACCGCTTGGGTGTGGTCTGGGTGGTTGGGTGCTGGCAGGCCTTGCGGAACGTACAGCATGGCCTGATTGGGGTAGTCGTAGGGACTGGACCATGAGGCACATTCGGCATCATCCAAACCCAGGCCTTGGGTGAAGTGCTCAAAGTTGTTTTTGACGGCCAAGGTTGCGGACGTGAAGATCCAGGCGCGCTTGGGCGGCGTGTTTTGCGTAGAGGAAGGTGATTCGGCTGAATCGACAGCATCCCCTGCTGTGTTCTCCGCTTCGTCTTGCTCGGCCAGCAATCCCAATCGCTGCCTCTTGAACACGTCGGCCACA
>JBDKHX010000129.1:0-5191 GCA_039797415.1 Pseudomonadota bacterium
GCCCACCACGACGGGGGCCACGACGGCCAAGTTGCCGATGATCCCGGCCATCTGCGAGCGAATCAGGTGCGCCACTTCGTCAACAAACGATTCGACCCCGGCTGGGTTTTGGGTGTCACCCAGCTTGGCAGCCATGGCCGGCGCCGTCATGGCGGGCTGTTTGGTCGCGACGGTGAAATGCAGCCATTGCACGATCACAAAGCTGATGGCGTAATTGGCGCCCGCCGCAAACCCCGTCCAGAAGGCCGACAAACCCAGGGCCACCATCACGAACTTCATGAAGGTGGTGCCCACCATCACGGCGCCACCGCCGGCCGCACGCTTGAGCATGTCAAAGTATTCAGCCCGGTTGCGGGTGATGTAGTGCTCGCCCGTTTCGGCGCTGCGCTCGGCCACCTTGCGCGCCAACATCGAATAATGCTGCGTGAACAAGGCGCCGATGCTGCGCCGTCTGCGTCCCACGCGGACCAGTTCAATCACGGCTCGTCGCATGTCTTGCTCAGGCTGGGGTGACAGCACCACATCGAGCAGCAGCCGGATGCGGTCACAACGCTGGCGCATCAGTTCAATTTGAAACACGATGTCCACAGAGATGCCGTGCTGCTCCAGGTGGCCATGGATGCCGTTGGCAGCCTGTTCGCACTCATCGAGCAGGGTGCGCAAATAGCGCGCTTCATGCAGCAGCGCGTCCGGCCAGGCCGTGCCTTCATCAGGATGGGCCGTGACATGGCTTTGTGCCAATTGGTGCAGGCGATCGGCCACGCGAGGCAGTTGTTGAAAAGCCAGGCGTGCGCTGTCAACGTGGTTGTGAGCAGTCTGGGTGACGTCGTCAAATTCGGTGTCGCTGCGGGTGCCGATCCGGGGGCGGAATTGCTGCGAAAACCCCATGGACCGGATGTCCGACGCCAGACACATCACTGCGTCATAAAACGCTTCGCGCCAGCGCAGCGCATCAGGCCGGTGCACGCGGATGGATTCGTCAAACAAGACGCCCAAGGTTTGCAGCGAGCCTTCGTCCAACCGGGCGATCCAACGGGTGTCTTGGGCGTCGTCAAACAACAGATCGAAGAGGTCACCCAGGTCACTGGTTTCGGGCGTCAGTGGCAGCAGGCGGCGGCGCAAACGGTCGCTCAGTTCATCGACAAACGATGCGTTGGCCGCAAAGCCATAGTCAGCCAACAGCGCGGTGACATCCACATCACGCCAGCAAGCGGCCAGCAACTGCACAGCCTTGTCGCGTCGTTCGCGGTCTGCTTGCAGCAGATGCAGCAGGTATTGCACATGGGCGACGGGCTCGCCTTCGCGCACCCAGTCCAGGATGCGGACCAGCCAGATGTGGCGCTCCACCGCTGGCAACTGCGCATTGGCGCTGTCCAGCCAGTCGGTGATGAAGTGCGAATCGTGGGGGGTGAGGTGTGAATCAGTCAATGTAAGGATTTAGACCGCGCCAGCGCAAAAGGTTCAATCTTGGCTTCGAAGAACTGTACATCTTCGGTCACGCAATAGAACTCACCTTGCATCATGCCGTGTGGTGTGTCCAGCATGGTCCAGCTGCTGTAGTCAAACTGAGCACCCGGTTGAATCAAGGGCTGATGACCCACCAGGGCCAGCCCCTTGACCTCTTGCACCTTGCCTGTGGCATCGCTGATCACCCAATGCCGTCCGATCACCTGTGCGGCCACGTCGCCAGTGTTGACAACCGTCACCGCATAAGAGAACGCATATTCGCCGCGCTCCGGGTGGCTTTGGTCTTCCAGATATTGGGGGACAACTTGGATGGTCAGGTGGGCTCGGCTCATGGCGCCAATATAGGCCATTTGCAAACCCTCTGTCTTCATGGGGATGTCATGACCATTGGGCACCATCGGGTTCAGTCAATGTGCATCACAACAGCAGTTTGAGGGGTTTGCAAATGGATCGTCGCCGTTTCTTGTCTACGATGGGTTCCGTCGGTGGTGGCTTTGGGGCGGCATTCATGCTGTCTTGGCATGCGCAGGCTGCACAGTGGCTGAACATGGGTGCCGAGCCGATCGACACCACGGGCCTGAGCACCCGCTCACAAGATGTCTTTGACTTGTCCGTGTCATCGGCCGATCCCAGCCCCACCGGTGTGATCCTGTGGACCCACATTGCCGCCAGCGCCGTGGCCAGTGGTGAAGACCTGTTTGTGCAGGTGGCACAAGACGCACAGTTCCAGTCCCTGGTGTTGCAGGCCCGGGTGCCCTCCACCGAAATCCACGCCAGCAAAGACTTCACCGTCAAGGTGGACCTGGATGGCAAACTGCCTGCCAGTGCATCAGGTGGTTCGTTTTACTACCGGTTCATTTACAAGCGCGTGGTCAGCCGCACAGGGCGTTGCCGCACCTTGCCGGCGCTCACCTCCGGCATCAAACGCTTGAAGCTGGGTTTGTTGACCTGTCAGGACTTCACCAACGGCTATTACGGCGCGCTGGCCCATGTGGCCCGAGACAACAGCCTGGACTTTGTCTTGCACTTGGGTGACTTCATTTACGAAACAGCGGGTGATCCGCGCTTCCAAAGCTTGCCTTTTGCAGACCGCACCATGGTGTTGCCATCCGGTGGTGTGGTGTCTTTGGGCTTGCAAGACTATCGCTTCATCTACCGCACCATTCGCAGCGACCGCAACTTGCAAGCCGCGATGGAGCGTCACACCTTCATCTGCGTGCCCGACGACCATGAAACGGCCAATGACTGTTATTGGGACTACGCCCGCGACACCCTGGGTGCCCCGGATCACCCGTTCACGACCGACCCTCAGTACGGCAATGATCCCCGTTTGCTCAAGCAATTGAAGCTGGACTCGCAACGCGCCTGGTCCGAGTATGTGCCGGCACGGGTTCAGTTCAACGAGCTGGCCACACACCCTCACCAGGCCATGACGGTCTATCGTCGGTTTGCCTTTGGCAGCTTCCTGGACTTGTTCATGATCGAAAACCGCAGCCATCGCAGCGCCCATGCCTGTGGCGAAGGCGATGTCTTGCAGCGGTATGTGCCTTTGGGTTGCCAAAACCTGAACAATCCCCAGCAAACTTTGCTGGGTGCCAAGCAGCATGATTGGTTGGTTGGTGGTTTGACATCGTCCAAAGCCACCTGGAAGCTGATGGGCAACCAGACATTCTTTGGGCGCTTGGCATTGACCTTCCTGGGGCAACAAATTGCACCCTTGAACGTGGACGCCTGGGATGGCTTCAACGCCGAACGCGTGGCCCTGACCCAAGCTTTGCGAGATGCCAAGGTCAGCAACTTCTTGATCGCCACCGGCGACCTGCACACCTACATGGCCAGTGAAGTGAAGCTGGACTACGGCAACAGCAGCCCCTTTGCTTTCTCCAACTATCTGGGCGCAGAGTTCATGACCCCTGCGGTCACCTCATCCAACCTGGGCGAAATGCTGGCAGCCAAAATGGACGCCACGCAGCGTGAGCTGTTGCTCAAAGGCCTGGCCGCCCCCGCCGTCAAAGTGAACAACCCCCACATCCGGTTCTTTGACAGCAGCCGTCAAGGCTATTCCACCCTGGAATTGACCGACAGCTATACCGAATGGGTGGCTTATGCGGTGGACAAGAGCGTGGATGACCCGCAAGCGGCTAAAACCTGTTTGGCACGTCAGCGCAAATACATGGCTCTGCCTTGGTTGGTGTCGCAATCAACGGACGGATACTGATCTTTCACGGGGGCAAAGCAAGACACGCTGGGGCTCACTAAAATGGACGTCTGTTTCCTCTTACGTCCACCTACCAAAGGCCCAGCCATGTCGCGTACCTTCCGCATCGCCCCCAGCATCTTGTCCGCCGACTTTGCCCGGTTGGGCGAAGAAGTTCGCAACGTGATCGATGCCGGTGCAGACTGGATCCACTTTGACGTGATGGACAACCATTACGTGCCCAACCTGACCTTCGGGCCGATGGTGTGCCAAGCCCTGCGCAAGCACGCCGTCAAAGCCGATGGCACAGCCGTGCCCATCGACGTGCATTTGATGGTGCAGCCCGTGGACAGCCTGGCTCAAGCCTTTGCCAAGTCCGGGGCTGACATCGTCACCTTCCACCCTGATGCCTCCACCCATGTGGACCGCACCCTGCAGTTGATCAAGGCCGAAGGCTGTCAGGCCGGTCTGGTGTTCAACCCTGCCAGCTCGGTGGATGTGCTGGAATGGGTGATCGACAAGGTCGACGTGGTGCTGCTGATGAGCGTCAACCCAGGCTTTGGTGGTCAAAGCTTCATTGACAGCACCCTGCGTAAGGCCGAGAAGGTGCGCAAGATCATCGACGCATCGGGCCGCGACATTCGCCTGGAGATCGACGGCGGTGTGAAGGTGGACAACATTCGCCGCGTGGCCGATGCGGGCGCCGACACCTTCGTGGCAGGCAGCGCGATCTTTGGTCAACCCGATTACAAGGCGGTGATCGACGCCATGCGTGCGCAACTGGCTTGATCGGCTAGAGGGAGCGTTCAGTATTAGAGTGGAGCGGCAATTCGACCAAAAAGCAGCTCCCGACTCCCTCGGTTGACGTCACACGGATGGTGCCTTGCATCGTTTCAATCAATGACAGGGCAATGCACAAGCCCAATCCGTAGCCATCGCTGTCGGAGTTTTCTACGCCCAGACGGTTGAAGGGTTCAAACAAATGGCCGATCTGAGTCGATGACATGCCCCTCCCACTATCGTCGACAGAAACCCATGCCACCTGGCCCTTTGTCCCTGTGCTCACACAGACCCAACCATCAGGCTTGTTGTACTTCAGCGCATTGCTAATGAGGTTGATCAAGACCTCCCTGATGTACCGGCCATGACCCAAAGCCATCGGGCGTGTATCCAAGTCAGTGACATCGAGTCTGACGGTGAGTTGCACCCCCTTTTGTTGTGCCAAAGGCATCATCATCGATGTGGCATCAGCGGCCACTTGGCTCAGATCGACAGGCTCCACCTTGCCCCTGCGCTGTTCCGGGATGATTTTATTGAGTTGCAGCACCTCATCGACAAGGTACAACAGATTGACACCTGCTTCTCTGATGTGCCTGACGAATTTCTGTGCATCAGTGGTCTGCACGTGTTTTGGATTAGAGAGTAGCAAGTCAGAGAAGCCGATGACCGCATTCAGGGGCGTGCGAAACTCGTGACTCACTCTACGCAGCAGGTCTGCACTGGTTTGTTGGGCAATTTCAGCCATGT
>JBDKHX010000130.1:0-5187 GCA_039797415.1 Pseudomonadota bacterium
CAAACAATTCGACCAGCAGGTTGGCCTTGAGGTTCGCGGACGTCATGCTCAGGCAGCTTTCTTGTTCAGTTGTTCGATCACTTCGTCAGCCCAGGCCTTAGGTGCCATGGGGAAGCCCAGACGGGCTCGGCTGTCGAGGTAGCTGGCAGCAACGGCGCGAGCCAGATTACGGATGCGGCCGATGTAGGCAGCGCGCTCGGTCACCGAAATGGCGCCACGGGCATCCAGCAAGTTGAAGGTATGCGCGGCCTTGAGTACTTGCTCATAGGCAGGCAAAGCCAACTGCTGCTCCATCAGGTACTTGGCCTGGGTTTCGTAGTTGGTAAACGCACCCAGCAAGAACTCGACGTTGCTGTGTTCAAAGTTGTAGGTGGATTGTTCCACCTCGTTTTGGTGGAACACATCACCGTACTTCACACCTGGGGCATAGACCAGGTCATAAACGCTTTCGACGCCTTGCAGGTACATGGCCAGACGTTCGAGACCGTAGGTGATTTCGCCGGTGATGGGTTTGCAATCAATGCCGCCGACCTGCTGGAAGTAGGTGAACTGCGTCACTTCCATGCCGTTGAGCCAGACTTCCCAGCCCAAACCCCAAGCACCCAGGGTTGGGTTTTCCCAGTCGTCTTCTACAAAACGGATGTCGTTCTTCTTCAGGTCAAAGCCCAAAGCTTCCAACGAGCCCAGATACAACTCCAGGATGTTGGAGGGAGCGGGCTTGAGCACCACCTGGTACTGGTAGTAATGCTGCAGACGGTTGGGGTTTTCGCCGTAACGACCATCCTTGGGACGGCGGCTAGGCTGAACATAGGCGGCCTTCCAAGGCTCAGGGCCCAAGGCGCGCAAGAATGTGGCGGTATGGCTGGTGCCGGCCCCGACTTCCATGTCGTAGGGTTGCAGCAAAGCACAGCCCTGGGCATCCCAGTAGCTTTGCAAACGCAGGATCAGTTGCTGGAAGGTCAGCATGTTGTTGCCTTTTTTTGTTTTGCTCGCGCCGAATTTCAACGGCGCAAAAGCCTGATTCTATTAAATGGGATCGACACCAGCAGACCAAACGCAAACAAGGGCATCAATCCCCAGCGTCCAGCCCACCAAGCGTAGGGCGTCACGCCCTCGTAACCTTGCACTTGTCCAGTCAAAACCGACTGGGTATTGGTCTTCAATGCCTGCACGACAGCACCGTCGTGGTCCACGATCATGGTGGCGCCTGTATTGGTCGCACGGATGGTCGGAATTTGAAACTCCAAGGACCGCATCCGGGCAATTTGCCTGTGCTGAAAGATGGCCACATCTTCGCCAAACCAACCCAAATTACTGACGTTGGCCAAAATCGTGGGCGATTGGGCTGGGTTCACAAACCGGGCAGCGATTTCTTCGCCATACAAGTCTTCATAGCAAATGGTGGGCGCCACGCGCTGCCCCTTCACCACAAAGGGAGGCGTCACCAATGGCCCACGGGCAAAGTCGCCCAAGGGCATGTTCATCAACTGAACAAACCAGTGAAACCCAAAGGGGATGAACTCACCGAACGGGACCAAATGGTGTTTGTCATAGCGATAAAAACCGCCTGAGGCCTGTGATGCCCCTGCGGACAGCCCCGCGATGGAATTGGTGTAGCCCTCTTCGAAACTGCCCAGCGGCACCCCGACCAAGGCATGGCGCCCCGGTGTTTGAAAGCCGGACACCAACGCATCCCAATAGCCTTCAGGCAACTGCGACAGCAACAAAGGAATCGCTGTTTCTGGCGCCATGACCAGATCGGTTTTGGCCAACATCAATTGCTGCGTGTGCCACATCAACATGGGCACCTGCAGTTCAGGCACAAATTTTTCGTCCTGCGGAACATTGCCCTGAAGCAAGGTCACGCTCAAGGCCTGCCCCGCTGGCTTTGTAAATTGAACCGCCGCTGCGCCAGGCTGCACGACCAAGCTTGCGAGCAAAACCACCGCCGAGGCAATCCAAACGGCAAACCCGCGCCCGACTGGTTTTGATGGCATCGCCAAAACAGCCGCTGCCACGCAGCCCGCCCAACAGGCCCCTAAGCCGTAGACGCCCAACCAAGGCGCCAACCAGCGCCAGGACACGTCCACCAGACCATAACCGCTGGCTGCCCACGGGAACCCCGTGAAGATCCACGCCCGCGCCAATTCGGCCAAGAGCCACAAGCCAGCCCAGGCACATGCATCCACGCCAACCCGGTTGCGACGCCACTTCACCCAAAGCCCACCGACCATCGCCAGGTAGATAGACAAAAAAGCACTCAGCGCCAACACAGAGAAACCGGCCAACCACGCAGGCAGGCCACCGAATCGGTGCAAGCTGACATACGTCCAGCCCGTGCCGCCGATCAACCATGCCGTGCCATACAGCCAAGCGGCAAATGCCCCCAACTTGACCTCAGTTTGACGAGACAGCACCCACAACAGGCAGACCAGGCCCGCGGTCTGCATCAAGGCTGTCAATGGCGCCCAGGCTTGCGCCACCCAGGGTGACAAAGCCAGTGCATGCAACAGACCACCAAAGAGAACCCAACAGCCATCCCGGCTGCTGACAAAGCGCAGCAGTGGCATCACGGCTCGATCGAATCGCCGGACACAGGTGTGCGCGTCACTTTGAACCAGCGCACTGCCCCGCCTCTGCCCAACATCACGGTGCAGCGCAAGCCACCCACATCCACAAACTCGCCACGACGAGGTACGCGCCCCAACTCATGGGCGACCAAGCCACCAATCGTGTCAAAGTCTTCTGTCGACAATTGGGTCCCGAAGGATTCGTTGACATCGGATATGGACGCGTCGCCCGCCACACGCTGGCTGCCATCAGCCAAAGTGAAGATGCTGGACTGTCCATCGGCGTCGTCAAACTCGTCCTCGATTTCGCCCACGATCTCCTCCAGCACATCCTCGATCGTCAGCAAGCCAGCGGTCTTGCCGAACTCATCAATGACGATCGCCAAATGGCTTCGGTTGGATCGGAACTCGCGCAGCAACTCATTCAAGCCTTTTGACTCAGGCACGAATTCGGGGGCGCGCAGCAGGGTCCGCAAATTCAACTCAGGGGCGCGCTGCAATTTCAACAAATCCTTGGCCAACAAAATGCCAATGATGTTGTCCCGCGATCCTTCAAAAACAGGGAAACGCGAATGCCCGGTGGTGATCACCTCTGCCAGCAAATCGTCGTAGGGCGCATCGATATCGAGCAGATCCATCCGCTTGACCGCAACCATGACGTCGCCAGCAGTCATGCTGGCCATGCGGATGACGCCTTCCAGCATCACCCGTGATTCAGGCTCAATCAGCTCACGGTGCTCGGCCTCGGCCAAGGTTTCAATCAACTCGTCGGTAGAGTCCGGCCCAGGGGACAGGAAGTCGACCACGCGGTCAAACAAGCTACGACGGTCTTGCTCACGCTGTAGGTGCGGAGCAGTTTTGGGTTTATCAACCTTATTCGGTCGACTATGAGAAGGTTCGGACACGGAGGGGGTGTCTTGGTTGCAATGTGACAAGAATACCCCATCACCATGTCAAATCCGTCACAACTAAGCGCGACGCCCTCGTCTGCGGGGCTACACTGGTGAAATGAGCCAGATTCCAGTCACCATCCTTACCGGGTTCTTGGGCAGTGGCAAGACCACTTTGCTCAAGCGAGTCCTGACCGAAGCCCACGGCCAGAAAATTGCCGTGATCGAAAACGAGTTCGGTGAAGAAAACATCGACAACGACATCCTCGTTGCCGACACCGAAGAGCACATCGTCCAGATGAGCAACGGCTGCGTTTGCTGCACGATCCGCGAAGATCTGCGCGAAACTCTGGCCGACCTTGCTGCGCAAAAGCGCGCCGGCACGCTCAACTTTGACCGCGTTGTGATCGAAACGACCGGCTTGGCAGACCCAGGCCCGGTTGCCCAGACCTTCTTCATGGATGACGAGATTGCAGAGTTGTACCTGCTTGACTCGATCCTGACCTTGGTGGACGCCAAACACGCCAACCAACAACTGGACCAGCGCCAGGAAGCGCGCCGTCAAGTGGGCTTTGCCGACCAGATCTTCATCAGCAAGACTGATTTGGTCAGCGAGCAAGACGCCAATGCCCTGTCGCACCGCCTCAAGCACATGAACCCACGTGCACCCCAGCAACGGGTGCATTTTGGCGAAGTGCCCATCAAGGACGTTCTGGACCTCAAGGGCTTCAACCTGAACGCCAAGCTCGACATCGACCCGGACTTCCTGACTGATGGTGGTCATAGCCATGATCACGGTCATGACCATGATTGCGGACACGACCATGCTCATGGCGAGCATTGCGACCACCCGCACCACCATCGCCATGACGACGACGTCAAGTCCTTCGTCTTCAAGTCCAACCGTCCCTTTAATGCCACAAAGCTGGAAGACTTCCTGGGCTCCATCGTTCAGATCTATGGTCCCAAGATGTTGCGCTACAAGGGCGTTTTGTACGTCTCCGGCATGGAACGCAAAGTGGTCTTCCAGGGCGTACACCAGTTGATGGGCAGCGACGTGGGCCCCAAGTGGGCTGCCGGCGAAACCAAGAACAGCAAGATGGTGTTCATCGGCATTGACTTGCCGCAGGACCTGTTCAAAGCTGGCTTGGAACAATGTTTAGGGTGAAACCAATGGTTACCCCGGGGGCGTTTATGGTTCAAATGCCTGGAAGCGTGGCTACAATCCGCGCGCTTCAGGCCTCTGACTCATCAGGGCCCCTGAAACCGCAAAAACATTTTTGAGGGCGATGGAGCAGTACCTGGCCATGCGTCAATGTATCGACAACCTGTCTGTGGATCTTGCATTGAATGAAGGAGGATCCTGTGACCAAGTCTTCTACTGCTCCCGCCAAAACGGCTACACCTACGGCCAAAACCGCCAAACCTGCAGCCAAGAAAGCGTCAGCAAGCGCCAGCAAAACAACCGAGTCCTCCAAGCCTGAGCCCTCAAAAGCTCAAGGTTCAGCCAAGACTGCCGAAGCTGTCGTATCAGCCAAAACAGCGGCACCAGCACGATCGTCGTCAAAAATCAGTACCCAAGACAACATGCCTACCCCCGCAACCAAGGTTGACCCCAAACTCGCTAACGCCTGGAAGAACAAGTCCGGCCGTGAACTGACAGAAGCCGAATTGATGGCCATGCCAGAAGCCGAGTACATGAGCGACAAGCAGCTCGACTTCTTCCG
>JBDKHX010000131.1:0-5640 GCA_039797415.1 Pseudomonadota bacterium
GCTGAATCAATTGATCGGCAAGAGTGCGGCTTCGAGCACCTGGCTGGCAACCGATCCCTTGTTGAAACAGGAAGTGCTGCTATTTGTGCCCAAAAAGGCGCAAACCAAGGCGCAACTGAGGCAAGCGTGGGTTGACCATGCACAGTCCATTTCGCGCCTCAAACACCCTAAATTGGCCGAGGTCCTGGAAGTAGGCGAGCACGACGGCTGGACATTCATGTCCTGCATGCGCGGCAAAACCCAAACCTTGGCCGAGCGTTTGGCAACAGGCACAGCCCCCACACCGGTTGAAGCAGCCATCTGGATGGCTGACGTGATCGACGGCTTGGCCTATGTCCATGAAGCAGGCAAAGCCCATTACGACCTGGGTTTGCACAACATCCTGATCGACGGCGCCGGTCGGGCCAGTTTGGCAGGCATCGGCACGGGCGCAGACACCGACACCTTGGCCTTTTTGGCCACGCATGACAACGACCGTCAACAGGTTCGTGCTGCATCCGAGCGCGATGTGTTGATGGCTGGGTTGATCATGCACCGGGTTCTGGCCGGCCATCCTGCATTGGATGACTCGGACATGGGCAGCGCGGCGTCGCGCGTTCACACCGCACACGGTGCCCGAAACACTACGCGCGATCGTGAACCGGGCGACAGACCGTCAGCAAAGGCAACGGTACTTGAACGCGCGGACTTTGCTCAGCGCGATTCAAAGCTGGATCAAGACCAATGCCCAAGAGGGCGGCGGCCCGCTGCTGTTGCTGCTGGACCGCCTCAACACGGTCGGGCACCTGCCCAATCGACCCGGCACCGAAAGGGCCTTGTCCAACATCTTGTCGCAAGAGCAATTACGGGTGGACGATTTTGTTGACGTGATTGTGAAGAACCCCGCCTTGGTGTGGGAGTTGCTCAGGTCTGTCAACACAGCCAGCTATCGCAGCAACAGTGCGGACGATGGCGTCACCACGATTGGGCGCACCGTGGTCTTGCTGGGGCAAGCCGGCCTGCGTAAAGTGGCAAGCAGCCTGCGTTCATGGCCTGGTGTCTTGGCGGCACAAGCCACAGCAGCCGATGGTGATGCCGCACAGGCTGCTCAACTGGCTTTGCAGACCGAGCTGCGGATGACTTGTATTGCAGGTCATGCGGCCCGTTTGCTGGCGCCGTTTTCAGTGCATGACGAAGAGGCATCCATCACGGCCATGTCTCAACGTTTGGGGTGGTTGCTGATTCTGTATCACTTCCCTGAGGAATGTGCACAGATCACCAAGTTGATGCAAGCAGGGCCGCCGCCCGAGGACAGCGAAACGCCGACTCCGGGCATGACCCGCGAAGCAGCGACCGCAGCCGTTTTGGGCATCAACCTCGACGAATTGACCCATGCCGTGATGCGGCACTGGGGCATGCACGAGCGCCTGCAATCAGCCTCTCGCCCTTTGAGCAAATCAACACCGGTGAGACACCCGACGGAGCAGGTCGACATCTTGCGCACCGTGGCCAGCTTGGCCAACGAGTTGGTCGACGCCTCAGCCTTGCAGGCCGAACCCGCCAAAGTTGCCAGCGCGATTTATCACGCCAGCAGCCGTTATGTGCGTGCGCTGGACCTGGCCCCTAAAGAATGCCAGTTGGTGTTGGAGCAAGCCATGCGACTGGTCAATTCGTCCAGTCGCAGTGAAATGATCAACCCAATTTGAGTGCTTGGGCGCAGTCTTTGACCAAGCCTGGGCCCTGGTAGATCAAGCCGGTGTAGATCTGAACCAGGTCAGCGCCGGCATCGCGCTTGGAGCGCGCATCAGCCGCGCTCATCACACCGCCCACACCAATGATCGGGTAACGTGGGCCCAAAGCCGCACGCAACTGACGGATCACCTGGTTACTGGCTTCCAAAACCGGTGCGCCGCTCAAGCCGCCCGTTTCTTCAGCATGTTGCATGCCCTTGACGGCTTCACGTGAGATGGTGGTGTTGGTGGCGATCACGCCATCGATGCCATTTTTTTGCAGCGTCGCGGCAATCACGCCCACCTGGGTTTCATCCAGATCAGGCGCAATCTTCACAAACATGGGCACCGTGCGGCCATGACGCTGGATCAGCGTCTGGCGGCGTTCTTGCAACTGGCCCAGCAAGGCGTCCAAAGCTTCGTCGCTTTGCAAGGCGCGCAGGTTTTTGGTGTTGGGCGATGAAATGTTGACCGTGACGTAGTCAGCGTGCGGGAAGACGCCTTCCAGGCAGATCAGGTAATCGTCAACGGCGTTTTCAATCGGGGTGACGGCATTTTTGCCAATGTTCAAGCCCAGGATGCCGCCGTTTTGACGGAACTTGGCGCGCTTGACGTTGGCCAGGAACGAGTCCAGCCCTTCGTTGTTGAAGCCCAGGCGGTTGATCAGCGCATTGGCCTCGGGCAGGCGGAACATGCGGGGCTTGGGGTTGCCCGGTTGGGGCTTGGGCGTGACGGTGCCCACCTCCACAAAACCGAAGCCCATGGCGCCCAAACCGTCGATACAACGGCCGTTTTTGTCCAAACCAGCAGCCATGCCCACCCGGTTAGGGAAGGTGACGCCTGCCACGGTGACGGGATCCTGCACCCGCTGATTGCCCCACACACAGGCCAGCGGCGTGTTCTGGAAGCGGGCCAGTGCCCCCATGGTCAGTTCGTGCGCCACCTCGGGGTCGAGGTTGAACAAAACAGATCGAGACAGGGCGTAAGGAAGCAGGGCCATGACAGGTGAAGGAACTGATAGAACCCTCTATTGTCCCAGAACCTGAGGCCTTTCTGAGGGAATTCACTGCCAGGGGCGGCAGCCCAAGCCTGTGGCAAACTGCCCCCCCTTCGTCGACTTCTAAACAAGGCCCAAGCTTTGGACAAGATCCTGATGCAATTGGCGGCCGAACTCAAAGTTCGCCCCGCACAAGTCAATGCAGCCGTTCAGTTGCTGGACGGTGGTGCCACCGTGCCCTTCATTGCCCGTTACCGCAAAGAAGCCACCGATGGTTTGGATGACACCCAGTTGCGCGACCTCGAAGCGCGTCTGGGCTACCTGCGCGAGCTGGAAGACCGCCGCGCAGCCGTTCTCAAGAGCATTGAAGAACAAGGCAAGCTGACGCCTGAGCTGCGCGCGGCCATTGAAACCGTGCCCACCAAGCAAGAGCTGGAAGACCTTTACTTGCCCTTCAAGCCCAAGCGTCGCACCAAGGGCATGATCGCCCGCGAAGCCGGAATCGAGCCCCTGGCAGACAAGCTGTTTGCAGATCCGTCTCTCGATCCCCAAGCAGAAGCCGCTGCGTTTGTGAACGCCGATGGCGGTTTTGCCGATACCTTTGCCGTGCTGGACGGTGTGCGCGACATCTTGTCCGAACGCTGGGCTGAAGACGCCACCTTGATCGGCAAGATGCGTGATTGGCTGTGGTCGGAAGGCCTGTTCAAGTCCAAGCTGATGGACGGCAAGGACGAAAACAACCCCGACGTGTCCAAGTTCCGTGACTACTTTGACTACGACGAGCCCATCCGCACCGTGCCATCGCACCGCGCTTTGGCTGTGTTCCGGGGCCGGACACAAGAAATTTTGGACGCCAAGCTGGTGCTGGACGAGGAAGTCATCCCCGGCAAGCCCACCATGGCCGAAGGCCGTATTGCAGTCCATCTGGGCTGGAGCCACAGCAAACGAGCCAGCGACGACTTGATCCGCAAGTGCGTGGGCTGGACCTGGAAGGTCAAGCTGTCCCTCAGCCTGGAGCGCGATTTGTTTGCGCGTCTGCGTGAAGGTGCTGAAGCCACCGCCATCAAGGTGTTTGCTGAAAACCTGCGCGATCTGTTGCTGGCAGCGCCCGCTGGCAAGCGCGTGGTGATGGGCCTGGACCCCGGCATCCGTACCGGCGTGAAGGTGGCCGTGGTCAGCGACACCGGCAAGGTGCTGGACACCTCGACCGTGTACCCGCACGAGCCCCGCAAAGACTGGGAAGGCTCGATCCATACCCTGGCACGTTTGTGCGCGGCCCACGGCGTCAACCTGATTGCCATTGGCAACGGCACCGCCAGCCGCGAGACCGACAAACTGGCAGCGGACTTGATCAAGCGCATCCAGCAACTGGCCCCCGGCACCTTGATCGACAAGGTCGTGGTCTCGGAGGCAGGCGCGTCGGTTTACTCCGCCTCCGAATTTGCCAGCAAAGAGCTGCCCGACCTGGACGTCAGCCTGCGTGGCGCGGTGTCCATCGCCCGCCGTCTGCAAGATCCCTTGGCCGAACTGGTCAAGATCGACCCCAAGAGCATTGGCGTGGGCCAATACCAGCACGACGTCAACCAAAGCGAAATGGCGCGCACGCTGGACGCGGTGGTGGAAGACTGCGTGAACGCGGTGGGCGTGGACTTGAACACCGCCTCCGCACCGCTGTTGTCTCGTGTGTCAGGCCTGAGCACGGCCGTGGCCAACAGCATCGTGCGCTGGCGCGATGCCAACGGTGCGTTCAAAAACCGCAAGCAATTGATGGACGTGGCCGGCCTGGGTGCCAAGACGTTTGAACAAGCGGCTGGGTTTTTGCGCATCCGTGATGGCGACAACCCCTTGGACCTCTCGGGCGTGCACCCGGAGACTTATCCCGTGGTTGAAAAGATGTTGGCCGCAACCGGCAAGTCAGCTGGTGATCTGATCGGCAAGAGCGATGTGCTGCGCACGCTCAAACCCGAACTGTTTGCCGATGACAAGTTCGGCGTCATCACCATCAAGGACATCTTGGGTGAGCTGGAAAAGCCTGGCCGTGATCCGCGCCCGGACTTCAAGGTGGCCCGCTTCAACGATGGTGTCGAAGACATCAAAGACTTGAAGGAAGGCATGGTCCTGGAAGGCACCGTCAGCAACGTGGCCCAGTTCGGCGCGTTTGTGGACTTGGGTGTTCACCAAGATGGCTTGGTACACGTCAGCCAGTTGTCCAACAAGTTTGTGACCGACGCCCGCGAAGTGGTCAAAACCGGCGACATCGTCAAGGTGAAAGTGGTCGAGGTTGATCTGGCTCGCCAGCGCATCTCACTGACCATGAAGCTGGATGCGGCCACAGGCCCCAAAGGCGCAGGCGCATCGCGTGACAACAGCTTCAAGCCAGCGGCACGCAACGAGCGCAGCGGTGGCGGCAATGGCGGATCATCGGGGCGGGGCGCTGCACCGCAAGCGCAAGGCCAAGGTCAGTCAGCCATGGCCGCCGCGTTTGCCAAGCTGCAAACCAAGCGCTGATCAGCCCCTGGGCGATCAGCTGCTGTGCTGGATGCGGGCAGTGCGACTGACCCGCACCGGCAAGCCCAATTGGCTGCGGTACACGGAAGGGGTCACCCCCTTCCAACGCCGGAAGGCCTGAATGAAACTGGACAGATCGTGAAAGCCCAGGCGCAAGGCAATTTCCTTGTGCCCCATGTGGGCGGTTTCGATCAACTCCAGCGCCAGGATCAGGCGCACCTCATCGACCAAATCCCGAAACGTTGTGCCTTCGGCCACCAAGTGGCGCCGCAAAGTTCGGCTGGTCATGCACAGCTCAGCCGCAATGGCTTCCATGTCTGGCAATTTGCCGGGTGTGTGCAGCAAACGGTTGCGCACCACCGCCGCACAGCCATGGCGTGAGCGCCGCTGGTTGAGCAAGTCCCGGCAAATGTCTTCACACATGGC
>JBDKHX010000132.1:0-5162 GCA_039797415.1 Pseudomonadota bacterium
CGGCATGTTCGTGATGCGTGCATCGCGTTGGTTGGCCGCTTTGGGTTACTTCCGTTCGGACATTGCCGATGCCACACGAAAGTCGTGGGATGTGCGTGCCAAGGATGAGATGTTTGTCCGCCCAGGCAAGGCCGAGTTCGTTGCCGTTCCGTCTGAGTCTGTCGACTATGCGGTGATGGAGCAGTGTCCAGCCAAGCCTGACTGTGGCTTCGTGGTTCGGATGGTGCCGCTGGATGCAGGCTGGTCTGACTTGGGTGCGTGGGATGCCGTGTGGCAGGTCAGCGAACACGATGCCAAGGGCAATGCCTCGCAAGGCGATGTGTTGATGCAAGACAGCAGCAACACCCTGGTGCATGCAACCAGCCGCTTGGTGACTACCGTGGGCGTGGACAACGTGGTGGTGGTAGAGACACCTGACGCTGTGTTGGTGGCCGACCGCAGCCGCAGCCAAGACGTCAAGAAGATCGTGGAGAAGCTGGCTAGCCAGGGGCGCTCCGAAGGCACCTTGCACCGCCGCGTGCACCGCCCATGGGGCTGGTATGACTCGATCGATTCGGGCCCTCGCTTCCAGGTCAAACGCATCATGGTCAAACCCAAGGCTTCGCTGAGCTTGCAGATGCACCACCATCGCGCAGAGCATTGGATTGTGGTCAGTGGCACGGCCGAAGTGACCAATGGCGACAAGGTGTTGCTGTTGTCTGAGAACCAGTCGACCTACATCCCATTGGGTACTGTGCACCGCTTGGTCAACCCAGGCACGATCCCTTTGGAGATCATTGAAGTGCAGTCCGGTAGCTATCTGGGTGAGGACGACATCGTTCGCTTCCAGGACAACTACGGGCGTTCGGCTTGAGTTGCTTGCTCTGATTGAAAAAGCCACCCTCGGGTGGCTTTTTTTTGGGGCGTCTCAGGCGTGTTAGGCGCTTCAGGCCCAGCAGGCAATCAGGTCGGTGGGCAGTGGTGTGATCACGTCCGCCTGCCATACCTGGATGTCGGTGCCGTGTCCCAGGTAGCCCCAGGCGGCGGCAGCGCTGGGCATGTGTGCAGCTTTGGCTGCTTGGATGTCACGCAAGTCATCGCCCACATACAGGGTGGCTTGAGGTGACACGCCCAGTTGTTCGCAGGCTGTCAGCAGGGGCAGGGGATGAGGCTTGGCGTGTGCCGTGCTGTCTCCGCTGATGATGACGCCAGCACGTTGCACCAGGCCGAGCCCTTCCATCACCGGCATGGTGAAACGGTGGGGCTTGTTGGTGACCACGCCCCATTTCATGCCGCGTGACTCGATGTCTTGCAACACCGCTTCCATGCCCTCGAACAAGCAGGTGGTTTCGGCCAGACACTGCATGTAGGCATCCAGAAAGGCCAAGCGGTAGTTTTCGTATTCGGGGTGGTCGGGGTGGATGTCCATGCCCGCTGCCAGCAGGCCTCGCGCACCTGCTGAGGCCCACGGACGCAACAGTTCCAACGGTTGTGGTGCCAGCCCCTGCGCGGCACGCAGGCGGTTCACGGCGCCGCCCAAGTCTCCGGCGGTGTCAGCCAGGGTGCCGTCCAGGTCAAACAGTACGGCTTGGGGCGGTGTGGCCCAGGTCAAGGTGGTGCTCATGCGAGGCTCATGTGGACAAGGGCTTGCGGCAGGCTAGCAGGTAGTTCACGCTGGTGTCGCCCGACAACCAGTAGCGGCGGGTGATGGGGTTATGTTCCATGCCCTTGTACTGAACGGTGTCCAGGCCCGCGACACGGCACCAACGTGCCAGCTCAGCGGGTTGAATGAAACGCGCAAATTCGTGGGTGCCCTTGGGCAGCATCTTGAGCAGGTATTCCGCGCCCAGGATGGCGAACAGATAAGCCTTGGGGTTGCGGTTGATGGTCGAGAAGAACACCCAGCCGCCGGGCTTGGCCATGTCGTGACAGGCTTTGACCACCGAGGCGGGGTCGGGCACGTGTTCCAGCATTTCCATGCAGGTGACGACGTCAAATTGCCCAGGTTGTTCGGCGGCCAGCGCTTCTGCGGCGATGGAGCGGTAGTCGATGTTGGCGATGCCCGCCTCCATGGCGTGCAACTGGGCCACCTTCAGGGGGCGATCGGACAGGTCAACGCCCAGGACATCGGCGCCGCGACGTGCCATGGATTCAGCCAGGATGCCGCCGCCGCACCCAACGTCCACCACGCGCTTACCGCGGATGTTGGCCAACTGGTCGATCCAGTCCAGGCGCAGGGGGTTGATTTCATGCAGGGGGCGGAATTCGCTTTCCGGGTCCCACCACTTGTGGGCCAGGTCTCCGAATTTTGCGAGTTCTTGGGGGTCGGCGTTCGTCATCATGGGTGTGATGCTACCCAAATGGCGCCGTGGTTCCTATACCGGTAGCCCATTCTTTGAACTTTTATTTGATCTGCTCGTCGCTATGTGGCTGCATGAGCTGGTTGGCATTCGGGTTCATCGCGGTTGTTGGACTGACATGCCCCTGACCCTCCCCTCAAACAAATGGGCTTAAGTAAAGCGGCGCAAGCCAAAATGGCGTCCTATTTTTTAAAACCGGGAGATTTAAAAATGAAGAAGTTAATGTCTGTTGCCTTTGCGGCTTCGCTCATTTCCGGCTTTGCTCATGCCGATTTAGTCAAAACCGGAAGTGTCATTTATGACTCATCGACTGGCTTGGATTGGCTCTCGTTAACGGCTTCGACGGGTTTCACATACAACGCGATGGAAGCAGCCATGAACGACACCAGTTCGGTGTTTTATGGATACCAATTCGCAGCGGTGAGTGATGTCAAGACCCTTTTCAACAACCAAGGCTACACCGGCGATTTCTATAACGAAGTTTCCGATAGTTCATCTCGCTTGGCTGTCTCGAACATTTTTGAGCTGTTTGGTCAAACCGGGTCCAACTGTTGTGCACGTGGCGACGGTATGCTCTTGAACCAGGATGGCGGAAGTGTGGGTTTGCTTTTTTACATTCCAACCGTATCTTGGTCAGGAGGCGCTTCTCTTGTGCGAGTCCTGGATAACCTGGTTTTGCCCAATGAGTTTTACTGGGATAGCTTCCCTGAAAACAAGATGGGCAGTTGGTTGGTAAAGGCTCATGTCCCTGCGGTGCCAGAACCGGATGTGTCGTTGCTGGCTGCGTGTGGTGTGTTGCTGGCGATCGCCGGACTGAAAAAAAAGTCTCAAACCAGTTAACGGGAAAGTGGCCTCGATGATTCGGGGCCTTTTTCAGGTTCTCACGCTTTGTGAGACAGTTGCGCCTTGCACCCAACAAGGAGTTTGTCTGCCATGAGTCAGTTGGTCGTTTACGGCATCCCCAATTGCAACACCGTCAAAAAGGCCCGCACCTGGCTGGATGAGCAAGATCAGGCTTTTGTCTTTCACGACTACAAAAAGCAAGGCGTGTCAGCTGATCGCCTGGATGCCTGGATCAAACAAGTGGGCTGGGAAGTGCTGGTGAACCGCCAAGGCACCACCTGGCGCCAGTTGGACGACGCGACCAAAGCCGGCGTGGTGGATGCGGCCTCAGCCCGTGCGTTGATGCTGGACAAAGCCAGTGTGATCAAACGCCCGGTGGTTGAACGAGCTGGCCAAGTTTTGGCCGTTGGATTTGATGACAAGAAAGTGGCCGACCTGGCTCAAAGTCTCAATTCAAAATCTGCCTGAGCATGGCTTTGACCGTTGAGTTGGATCTCAACGCGATGCACGCCAGGGTAGTAACGGCGGGTGGTGATGGGCTTGATGGGATGCTGTTTGGTCCAAACCAATGTTTGCCCAGGCTGGAGTGTGATCTGTTTGCCCTTGAACGTTTTGGGTGACCACTCACCATTGGCTTTGACGTGATGAACGCGGTAGTCCAATTCCAGTGTTTGGGCTTGTCGGCTGCTAGATTGCAAGTTCACGGTCAGGGTCAAGACTTCACCCAGCTGAACTTGCTGGGTGTTCAGTCCCAGTTGGATCTGGCCTTTGAACGGGGTGCCCAAACCCCAAGCAGCCATGACCCCAGGGTGTCCATTTTTGATCAAGGTACGACATGCGTGTCGCAACAGCCTTTTGCGTGTGGCAGGCGCATCAGGCAAATGGGTTTGTAGCCATTCGACAATCAACTCCGGGTGATCTTTGGCAATGTCGTTGAGGTGATTGGCCACACTGCGCCGTACGTACTCGCTGGGGTCGTCTTGCAGTTTTTGCAGCAGGCCTAATGTGGGGCGAGGGTCTTGTACCAAGGTTTGCAAGCGCAGCCCCCACGGCAGGCGAGGGCGGCTGCCTTCACTGGCCAGACGACGCACATGCGCGCTGGGGTCATGGGCCCATTGGTTGATTGTGGCCAGCGTCAAGGCGGGGTGGGCGACGATGAACGGACGAATGGCAAACTCAGCCGTGAAGCGCTGTGTGATGGCGTGCAGGGCTTGCAAAGCCCGTTCAGGATGGTCGATACCCTGCTTGGCCACATATTCGCCAAACGCCCATAGCGCCCAGCCCCCTAAGCCGGTGTCATCGGTTTGCAGGCTACCCAGTTCCTGATCGGGGTCGTGGTCAGCAGGGACGGGGCGAATCACTTTGAGACTGCGCTCCAAAATGTCCGCGGCCTGGATGAAGTCAGACGGCAGGGTGTGCGCCAGTGCCTGGCTCAGGTGCTGTGCGCGCGCTTTGAATTCCAAGTCGTCCAAACCGGTCAAAGCCCATTGCCTGAACGCTTTTTGATCAAAGTGGGGCCACACCCTGTGCAGGTGCTGACCAACTTGTTGGACAACGTCTGCATTGATCAGGTTTTTGAATGCTTCGGCCATGCTGGTTTTTGCGTCAGGTTGAAGTCGGGAGTTTGGCATCGTCCGCCACGCAGCGCTTCAGGTTGTCGATAATCCCGGTTGTCGCCACAGGGGTGTGGCTGGCGCTGAACATCAAGGTTGGCAGTTTGTGAAGCTCATCGAAAAATTGAAATCAGCCAAGATCGATTGGTTCCTGTCGGGCATGGTGCTGGCCGTTGTGGTCGCCAGTTTTTGGCCTGATGTGGGGCGCAGCCAAGGGGTTTTGCATCTGGGCACTGTGACAGACCTCGGGGTGTTGGGGCTGTTTTTCTTGCATGGCATGGGCCTGTCGACCGATAGCCTCAAAGACGGCGCGTCGCGCTGGCGTCTGCATGTGCTGGTGCAGTGCTGTACCTACGTCTGGTTCCCA